>NZ_CAKQVD010000041.1 GCF_934277605.1 uncultured Anaerotignum sp. | reverse complement strand
GTGTAGCTCATCCGGTAGAGCGCCACCTTGCCAAGGTGGAGGTAGCGAGTTCGAGCCTCGTCACCCGCTCCAAAAAAGATCCGCTTTCGCGGGTCTTTTTTCTTGCCAAAAATCAAACGAAAGCCCCACAGGGCGGCGGACTGAACCGCTCCCTGTGGGGCTTTTTGCGCATACTATGCAGGCAGCATATTGTTTTTCGCGGCCAGCGGGATATAATGGGTTACATCTGGAAAATATTGCCCAGCACCGCGCCGCCGGTTTCCTCCTTGGGCTTTACCTGATTATAGGCCAGGGCGTAGGTGACGTTCAGCTTGTTGTAGAAGCAGTAGAGGAGGGCAAAGTCCGCTGCCAGGTATAGGAAATAGAAGAGGAAGGAAGCAGCGGTTTCGCTCATCGGCAGGGACACTCCCAGGAGGGCCAGCAGCACATCCCCATAGGCCAGAGCGCTGACCAGCACGGAGAGCAGATAGTACCACCAGAAGCTCAGGTCCAGCCGGAACAGGCCGAAGCGGTTGCCCCGCATCATTTTCCGGCTCTCCCGCAGGGCGTACATGGCCCCACTCTCTGGGTGGTCCAGGAGGACAAAGTCCGCCATCCGGTATCTGTACAGCAGGGGCACCACGAGGGCCAGGGCCACCACCAGGAAGATGAGCAGCAGGGGAATGGCCGCGGTGGACAGGGCGCTCAGCGTGGCATCGTCCAGCACCAGGTCGGTGCTGCCGGTTAACAGGCTGCTGCCGGACATCAGGGGGGCCAGCTGCTCCTCAAACCCGGCGGAGAAGGGGGAGAGCAGGAAAATCACCGCGGACAGGTAGCTGGCACCGATTCCGGCCCCCAGGTAGACAAGTCCCTGCAGCAGCTTCATTCTCACCAGCGGCCAGAACCGCTCGAACCCGGTCCGCAGGGCGTTGCGGGAGGCGTACTGCCCCCGGCTGATGCGCAGCATGCCGCCCAGATAGCCGAAGCCCAGACAGAGGTTTCCAATGGAGCACAGCACCGGCAGGAAGGTGGACACCGCGGAGAGGAAGGAGCGGTTGCCCATATGGATCAGCCCGCCGGTCTGGGAGATGCCGTTGGAGACCAGGGCCTGGATCACCAGGTTCAGGCAGCTCAGCCCCAGCATGCCCGCGGCATAGAGCAGCAGGATTTCCCGCTGATTTTTGGCTTTTTGCAGATTTTCGGATGCCGTTTGCTTCAGTTGACGGCTTTGAAAGGTCATAACTTCAGTCCTCCGTTTTGATTCAATAGTACAGTTATAACCCAAAGTGTGGGAAATAGCAAATGAATTTTTTGTGTTCGGTGGATTTTATGGGGGATATCTGGTATAATGGCCGAAAAAAGGAGGGGGAAGCCATGGAGCTTGGGGAAAAACTGCGGGCGGCGCGGCTGGAACAGGGGCTGAGTCAGCGGGCGCTGTGCGGGGAGCAGATTACCCGGAACATGCTCTCGCGGATTGAGCACGGCGCGGCCAGGCCCTCGATGCAGACGCTGCAGTATCTGGCCCAGCGCCTGGGGAAGCCCGTCAGCTTCTTTTTGGAAGAGGCGGCGGTAACGCCCAACCAGGTGGCCATGGCCAAGGCCCGGGCGGCCTTCGCCCGAGGGAGCTTCCGGGAGGCCATGCTGGCGCTGGAGGACTATGCGGCCCCGGACGAGAGTCTGGACTGGGAGCGGGGGCTGCTGGCCTTTCTGTGCTGCCTGACCCAGGGGGAGCGGTGCGCCCAGGAGGGGCGGGAGCCGGTGGCAGCCAAGTTCCTGTCCCAGACCTATCTTTACGAAAGCCCCTATCTCACCCCGGAGCTAAAGCAGCGCCGGGACCGGCTGAGCTATCGCCTGGGCAGACACAGGGACTTGGTCACCTTCCCCTCTTTGGACGAGGAGCTCCTGCAACGGGCGGAGGCGGCCCTCTCGTCCGGGCAGCCCGCCCGGGCTCTGGCCCTGCTTGGCGCCACCGAGCAGCGGGACGGCCGATACTTTGCCCTGCTGGGAAGGGCAAAGTACCTTCAAAGCGACTACGAAACCGCCCGGGATGCCTTCCTCCAGGCCGAACATCTGGGTACCCCCTGCGACGCGTTCCTGGAGGAATGCTACCGGGAGCTGGGAGACTATGAAAATGCCTATCGATACGCACGAAAGCGGCGTTAAGTTTTGATTATCAGGAAAACAGGATTTTTTGTGCGAGATTAGGCGTGTAAGTGCATAATTAATGAGAAAAACACCTATTTTTTTTTTTTTTTGATTTGGGTTGTCGAAAAATGGGGAAAAACATTGAAAGTTATCGCATAATGTGGTAGAATGCAAAAAGTGAAAAAATGGAAGCTGTGTTCTGAAGGGACGAAGAGAGAAAGGTGTTGTGGCGCGTGAGCAAGGCTCTGATTCTTGACGATTTTAAATTTCTGATTCGCCTGGTGGAAGGTGTGCTGGAGGTTGCGGCGCTGACGGCGCTGTTCTGGTGGGTCTGCTGCCTGCGGAATGCGGGGCAGGCCATACCGGCGCATTTCAGCCCGGCGGGGGTGCGGCTGCTGCTGACGGTCACAAGTACGCCATTACGGAGATTATTTCCGTCCTGGCTCCCCGCCCGGAGCTGCGCAAGGCCATAGCCCGGCATGACGCGGTAATTCTCAACGATGTGGCGGGCATCAAGCGGAACGACATTTTGAAGTATTGCTACGAAAACCGGGTCCGTACATATGTGGTTCCCAAAATTTCGGATATTATTATTACCGCTGCCCAGGATGTGACGCTGTTTGATACCCCTCTGCGGCTGGTCAAGGGGCGGGGCCTTTCGCTGCCCCAGCGGATGGTCAAGCGGGCCTTTGATGTACTGCTGAGCCTGATTGCCCTGCTTCCGGCGGCACCGTTTATGCTGGTGACCGCGCTGGCCATCAAGCTGGAGGACGGCGGCCCTGTGTTTTACAAGCAGCGCCGGGTCACCCGGGGCGGGGAACAGTTTGATATTTTGAAGTTCCGCTCTATGATTGTGGACGCGGAAAAGGGCGGCTACAACCTTTCTATGCGCGCCGGGGAGCGGGACCCCCGAATTACGAAGGCTGGTCACTTCATCCGCGCTACCCGGATTGACGAGCTGCCCCAGCTATTGAATATTTTAAAGGGCGGAAATGTTATAATTGCAACGACCAAGAAATCCTGCGATTTCTCTAGATCGTTTTGCTATTCGGCATGAGCAGATTTTTGTATTCTGATGTGTAACATGGTCTGAAGAAAGAGAGGCTTTGGAACCTTTCTCTGTTATGACTCACATATGGAGAACGCAAAATGAGGTGATAGCCGGTAGCCTGCAAAACATTTGCAGGCTATAACTGTTGCGGCTATACCATGTCACCTTGCAGGCATATCGTGCGTTTGAGTTTTATTTCAAAGGAATAGATGTTAGAAGAGAGGTAGTTGGATGCACGCAAGACATATTAAAGGAAAGTACAGTTGGCTGAAGCACTTGGATTTCTTGGTTCTGGATATTGTAGCACTGGTGATTGGGTTCGCATTGGCCTATGTGATTAAATTCCAAAACCTAAATTTCACTACGGAAGCAAACTGGAAGGGCGTTCTGGTCATTGCCTGTCTGCTGGATTTGGTAGTGATTCTGTTTACCGGCCCCTTCTCCGGCATACTTCGGAGGTATGGCAGCGAGGAGTTCCTGTGTACCATTCGGCAGACGGTATACAATTTTATCTTATGCTGCATTATCCTGTACGTCTTTAAGATCGGCGGCAGTTACTCCCGGGCAGTCATCCTGATGATGTATGGGTTCTACTTCCTTATTTCCCTGGCTTTACGGATGCTCTGGAAGAATATGCTCAGAACCGGAAAAGCAGTTTCCATGGGAACAACAGTGAAAAGCATTTTTGTGCTTGGGAATCGGGAAGAAATGCCCCAGCTGCTCCGCTCCATTAACTCTGGATTTTTTAAGGAATATGCGGTAAAGGGCATCTGCATTGTGGATGGCGAGCCGAATGAGAAGGTTACAGCTCAAATCAACGAGACTGACGCTATGGGCAGGGTGAAGGAGACCCATGTGGAATTCGAGAATTCCACCGGCCTGGATGGCATTGTTGAGTACATTCTGAAAAATCGCATTGATGAGTTGTTCGTTGGCGTCAATCCCACCGCGATTGCTCCGGTGGCCTATCAGGAACTGATTGACAACGGAAAAGCGATTCATTTGAGTATTCAGCCGATGATCGGGATTCCCTCGGACGACCAATTTATTACGACTGTAGGTACATATAAAGCGTTGGGCATAGGCATTTACTCCCTGACGGGAAAGCAAATGATCTATATGGCGGTGAAACGGTTTATGGACATCGCCTTTGGATTGATTGGATTTATGTGCCTGTTGCCGCTGATGTTGATCGTAAAGCTTTCCTTCCTGGCTACCGGCGACAAGGCACCGATCTTCTACACACAGACCCGAGTGGGCTTGGACGGGAAACCTTTCCAATTGATTAAATTCCGCTCCATGGTTTCCAACGCCGGGGAGATACTGGAAGAGTTATTGAAAGATCCCAGGTATGCGAAAGAGTGGGAAGATAACCAAAAATTTGAGCATGATCCCCGCATTACAAAGATGGGCAGCTTTCTGCGGAAGACCAGCCTGGATGAAGTCCCGCAGTTTATCAACGTTCTAAAAGGAGATATGTCGGTCATTGGTCCTCGCCCACTTGTTGTCGGAGAGCTGGAGCAGCACGGCGGCCTGCAGCTTTATAACTGCGTCAAGCCCGGCATCACCGGCTGGTGGGGCTGCCATGGGCGGTCAAATACCACCTACGACGAACGGCTGGAGCTGGAGTATTACTATGTGAAGAATTGCTCGCTGTGGTTGGACGCGCTGACGGTGGTGAAGACGATTGTGGTGTTAATGAAGAGAGAGGGAGCAAAGTAATGAAATGAACTCTAAGAAGCTTTTATTTATAACAACTCGTATTTTCTGGCCAGCTACAAGTGGTAGAAAGGTTAGTCTGTATTATTACTGCAAAGGGCTCCATGAAGAATATGGATATGATATTTATCTTTACTCTTTTCTAGAGGCTGACCAAAGTCCTGAACAAAGTGAATGCACAATGCCTGACTTCATAAAAGAAGTTCGTTTTGCGGCTCCGATAGGAAAAACTGAAATTCTCTTTAATCTTTTGACCAGGTCGATGTCTACACACCAATGGCCGCTTCAGTGTTCACTGTTCTACAGCAAATCAAATAATGAACGCATCCAGCAGTACATAGCTGAACAGAAATTTGATGTTGTAATTACGGATATGATTCGAACTGCTCCCTATATCAGTGCATTTAAGGATGTAGAGTGCACAAAAATTCTCGATATGGACGATTTACTCTCGAAACGGTATGAGCGCACCTTGAACAGCGCCATTTCGGGGGATAATTTTCTCGGGCAATATAGCAAGTTCATGCCTGGATTTGTAAATCAGAAAATTGTGCCTCTCGCCAAAAACCTTGCCCTGAAAATGGAAATCAAGAGATTGCACAAAGCGGAAGTTGGATATTCCGAGCAATATGATCATATTATTTTTGTTTCCGATATTGAAACTGAAGACCTGAATAAAAAGCTATCTGCCCCCAAGTGTACTACTGTCACGTTGGGTGTTGATTACGCCTATTATTCGGAGGATATCTCTTTTTCACCGAAGGATAACACGATCAGCTTTATTGGTAATTTTGGGTATACCCCCAATGTGGACTCCTTACAGTTAATTACGACACATGTTTTACCAAAGCTGGACGGTCAGACGAAGCTTATTGCAGTTGGTAAAGTGCCAAATGATGTAATCAATAAGTACCAGACTGATCGTATCGAGTTTACCGGTGCGGTTGATGACCTTCGCCCATACATAAAACAGAGTAATGTTTTTCTTGCCCCAATTGCCTATGGCAGCGGAATAAAGACAAAAATCCTTGAGGCAATGGCGATGGGGGTGCCTGTCGTTACAAATAGCATTGGGGCAGAGGGAATTTCTGCAAAAAATGGCACAGATTTCTTTGTAACTGATGACTTTTCGGAGATGGCAAAAATTGTGAGTACTCTTATCCAAGATAAAGAGAAATCAAAGCAAATCGGCCATTCTGGTGCGAACTATGTAAAGGAGCATCACCAATGGAACGATATCATTGCAAAGTTCGAGGAAATCGGAATTACAGGAAATAAGGAGACTATCAGTGATTATAACTAAGACCCCATTCCGCATGTCTTTTTTTGGTGGCGGAACAGATATGGAAGACTACTTTAGAGAAAACGGGGGTGCCGTTCTCTCCACAACTTTTGATAAATACTGCTATGTCAATGTGCGCCATCTACCCCGCTTTTTTGACTACACTTCGGAACTAGCCTATTCCAAGACGGAGCGTGTCACCGATGTCAACGATATTCAGCATCCCGCCATCCGGGAAGCTATGAAGATGCTGGATATGCAGGAAATCCGCCTTACATACGAAGCGGACCTCCCCGCCCGCTCCGGGCTGGGCACATCTTCTTCTTTTGCGGTTGGTATGCTGAATGCCTTTTACGCACTGAAGGGAAAGTACGCCGACAAGAAGAAGCTGGCAGACGAGGCTATCTATCTGGAACGCGTTCTCTGCAAAGAGGCTGGCGGCTGGCAGGACCAGATTGCTGCCTCCTTCGGCGGCTTTAATCGGATCAACTTTGGGCCGGACGGCTATGAGGTTCTTCCTGTTATCATCAGTCCGGAGCGAAAGCGGCAGCTCAATAATAATCTGCTGATGTTCTTTACCGGCTTTACCCGCTTCTCTTCTGATGTGCAGAAAGCGAACAGTGCCACAGCAGCAGAGGATAAAAAGGTAAGACTGAAAAAGATGTATGCGCTGGTGGACGAGGCCGAAGCGGTCCTTACTGACAAAACCCGTGATTTGGACGATTTTGGTCGCCTGCTGGATGTGACCTGGCGGCTGAAAAAAGGCACTGGCGGAGCGGTCAGCACCGGCAGCATTGACGAACTGTACGAAAAAGGGATGGCGGCGGGTGCCTTGGGTGGTAAGCTCCTGGGCGCTGGCGGCGGTGGATTCTTGGTGTTTTATGCGCAGCCAGAGAAACAGGCTGCTGTCCGGGAAGCTATGAAGGGCTTGCTTTACATTCCTTTCCAGTTTGAAAACGGCGGCACCCGGGTGATCCATTACAGCCCGGAGGAATTTGAATTGAGAGGTTGAGTATGCTGGATGCCAACATTCAAAAGCATATTGATTTGCTGGTTCAACGATATCCCGTGCTGGACATTTGCAAAGAAGATATTGAAAAGGCCTACCGCATTCTGGAAGAGTGCTATACTCATGACGGAAAGCTTCTGATTGCGGGTAACGGCGGCTCTGCTGCGGACTCCGAGCACATCGCCGGGGAACTTATGAAGCGTTTCAAAACGCCTCGTCCCGTTCCTGCTGATTTTGCGGAAAAGTTGCAAGAGGTTGACTCCGTCCGAGGCCCAGAACTGGCAAAAAACCTAGAGCGGGGGTTGATGGCGATACCCCTGGTAGCCCATGAGGCCCTTACCACTGCGTATATCAATGATGTGGATGGGCTGGGCGTTTTTGCCCAGCAGCTCTACGGGTTTGGACGGCCCGGAGATGTGTTTCTGGGAATTTCCACTTCCGGAAACAGTAAGAATATTATGAGCGCAACGGTAGTAGCCCGTGCACTGGGGCTCAAGGTGATCGGCCTTACCGGCGAAAGCGGCGGGGAATTGGCAAGCGTAGCGGATGTGGCTATTCGGGTCCCGGAAACGGAGACCTTTATGATCCAGGAGCTGCATTTGCCGGTGTATCACTGCTTGTGCTTGATGTTGGAAGAACGTTTTTTCGGAAAGTAAATCAGGGGTTGGTTTAGATGAAAGTATTTATCGACGATGGTATGCGGATTTCTCTAGGGACTGGAATCGGAAAATATACACAGAATCTTTATGAGTCTTTACGTAAGGTTGAAAATATAGATGTAACCCTCTCCGATTTTAAAGCGTCCGCATCGAATAGAAAGCTGAAAAGACTCCAATATTTGGCCTATATCAATTCAAAGCCGTTTTATGAACAAATGGGACAGTATGATGTGGTCCATTTTTGCGGGCAATTTTTTCCAATGAAAAAGAATCCGAATACCAAGTACATTGCAACTGTGCATGATCTAGTAGCATTCGTACATCCGGAGACACTAAAGCCACTAACCAGAGCGATTTCGAGGGAAAAGATAAAGAGAATCGTTAGAGATGCAGATGCGGTCCTTACAGTTTCTGAGTCTGTAAAAAAAGAATTGATTGAAACATTTCCTAAGTACTGCAGCAAATTCCACGCAGTCTATCCTGGAAATTACAATGATGTATCTTTTGTGGAAAGCGGAACTTTTACAGGTGAAACGCTTTCTCCCCTAAATCAGTCTCCCTTTTTCCTTTTTGTTGGAACTTTGGAAAAACGTAAGAATATCGGCCTGATTATCGACGCATTTATCAAGCTGAGGCAACAAGATTCCGCATCTTCAAATTACAAACTTGTTTTGGCTGGGCGACCTGGATTCGGATTTTCAGAATTCCAGGAGGCGGTAAAGAGTTCTGGCTTTGAAAATGACGTCATTTTTACTGGCTACATTTCCAATTTTGAGCGGAACCTTCTGTATAGCCGCGCTGCAGCTTACATTTTCCCAACTGTGTATGAAGGATTTGGTTCTACACAGCTTGAATGTATGGCTTGCCATACACCGCTCATTTTGAGTGATATCCCAACAAATCGGGAAATATCAAAGGACTATGGAATTTACTTTGAGCGAAATAACCCACAGACACTTGTCAGTGCTATGGATTCAATTGTACATGGAAAATACGATAATTGGACCCATAAGGCGTTAGCTGAACAATATTTGAAGTGTTTTGAATGGTGTAATTTAATAGCAGAATATATAAGTGTGTACAAGCAGACAATAAAGTCAATTTATTTGGGGGAATAAGGTTGCAATCCAAAAATATTTTCTTGTGGGGTTGGTTTGGCTTTGAAAATATAGGTGATGACCTGTTGCTTAATACGACTCTTGATAATATTTCTGATGGTACTAGACAGATCACGGTTGCGATGGACAAGTGCTATGTCTTAACCCAAACCAATGTTAATCAAGTAAACCGTAATTATTCAACACTATTTAGCGGTGCATTGAAATATGATACGCTTATTATTGGCCCAGGTGGTCTATTTCCGTTTGATGACAAGATTAAGTTGCTCGTGTTTTTTTTCACTGTAAGTTTGTGGAAGATACTTGGCCGAAAAGTTATTTTCTTGGGAATCGGAATTTCAGAGCGCATGAGCAATTTTAGTGCCAAACTTTGGAAAGAAATCATTCGAAAGAGTAACTTGTTTCTAACCCGAAGTCCTAATAGTTTGCAGACAATAGGAATCGTTAATTCTGCCACTGCGCATACAACATCGGATTTGGCATTTGCATCCAATATCCAATTCAAAAAAAATGATAAATCAAATCGGGCAATTGTGTCGGTTGCCAATTTGTATTCAGGCAAAGGTAGTTCATCGTTTCAAGAATCTGTTAATGTCTGGGCTAAAATTATTCAAAACATAATTTCCAGAGGATACGATGTGGACATTGCCACCTTTACAAAGGGATCGGACGAAGAGCTTGCTTGCACAATCATACATAAGCTCTCTACTTTGAAAAATCATGTCCAACTTATTGACTATTCCTCTTTGTTACATTCTTTGGACAGATGGGGAAAATATGATTTCAGTGTTTGCATGAGGTTTCATTCACTGGTCCTATCGATTCTTGCGGGTACGCCTCCTTTTGCAATCGCATACGGGCATAAGACATTTTCTCTGGCAAAGTCCTCCGGGCTTGAGGATTACACATTGATTTGGAACAATTTTCAAAGTGAATATTACGGAGAAAATATTGTGTTTCCTGCTGCTGAATTTGAGAAGAAATTTTCTGCGTTTTTTGAAGACAAAGATAAAATTAAACAAACTATTGCAAATAAGAGAATACACTACATCGAAAACGCAATAAACAGTTTTACTGAACTTGACGGAATTTTGGGTAAATGAATAAGAAAGTTTATATCATATTGTTGAATTACAGGGGCTTTGAAGACACTTCCTCATGCATCGATA
Source organism: uncultured Anaerotignum sp. (assembly GCF_934277605.1). Classification (GTDB taxonomy): domain Bacteria; phylum Bacillota; class Clostridia; order Lachnospirales; family Anaerotignaceae; genus Anaerotignum_A. The sequence goes on along the minus strand of NZ_CAKQVD010000041.1, from coordinate 6,837 downwards.
GTCTACATCAAATCGATTATCCAAGCTATGAGGTTGTTGTTGTTGACAATTGCTCAAATGACGGTTCCTATGAACAGTTACGTGAAAAGTATAGCGATTGTATATTCCTGCTTGCCCCAGGAAATGACGGCTTTTCCGCCGGAAATAATATAGGTATTCACTATGCACTTGACCATGGTGCGGATTATGTCCTGATGCTCAATAACGATACAGTTGTCAAACCAGATTTTCTTACACGGATGATGGAGTCCGTAAATGAGGATACTGTAGTTACACCCACGATTTATTATTATGACGAGCCTCGGAAAATATGGTATGCGGATGGAAAAATCAATTTTAACCGCTGTACGGTAAGTAATGGGTCTGACCAGAAAGGCAAGTATTGCAATTATGCTTCTGGTTGCTGCCTTTTAATGTCTCGTAAAGTCCTGGAAACCGTTGGTGATTGGGCAGAAGAATATTTCATGTACTATGAGGATATGGATTATTCTTTGCGTATTATTCAGTCCGGATTCAAAATCTATTATGAAAATACGGCTGTTGTATACCACAAAGCTGGGAGGTCTGCTGGAAAAAAATCAAAGTTAAGTATTTATTATAACGTTCGAAATCGTTTGTATATCATACAAAAGTTCCATTTTCCAAGGAAAAGCTTTTTCTTCACGGTTATTACCAGGTGGATACGGTACATACAGGGATGTTTGCGTAAAAATAACGAACGTATTTCGCTGAAAGCAATGCAGGACTATTTTTTCAATCGTATGGGGCAGCAAGAACTGCAATAATGGAGTAGAAGAATGTGGATTTTGAACGGAATTTTAATTATTATAGCAGTTTACATGACGCTTAAACTGATTGTATTGTTGGATGTAAAAAGTTTGTTTCTCGTGTATTTTATACTGAATTTTGCCCAGCAAATTGCATCCATTATATACTTAAATTCAGGCGTTTATGTTTCGGAATTGGGAAGGACAACATATTTTGTTCCGGAGGCAGTGCCATTGTTTATTCTCTACGTGGATTTATTTCTCTTTTTCTTGTGCTTCTTTGCAAAGAGAAACCGCTCTAAAACAGTAACCAGCGAGTGTATGGCTGAAGCAAATTCTCTTTCGGAACTATTTTGCTATGGTTCATTGATGATAACAGTCGTTTTTGGACTGTATACCATGGCAGATTTGCTTGTTTCCGGTATTCCTGTTCTATCAATTGGAATTACAAGATATAATGATTATGGAACATATTCTAAATTACCATATGCGTCAACCATTAACAATTTATTAGGGATATGTATGTATCTACTCGGGTATACATATGTTCACTTGCGGAAGAAAGGAATTCGAAGAATCTGTGTATTTTTTGTTCTGCTAACAACGTTGATTCGTTTGCTCATGGGCAATAAAATGTCAGGACTGATAAATATTCCTTTGAACTTCATTTCTGTGGTTGTATTACTCTCCAATCTAAATCTAAAAAGCGTTAGAGAATTGATTAAGCCGAAATACCTTCTAATTGCGTTAGGAATAGTGGCGACTGCTGTTATATTTTTTGTTGTCAGCACAGTTATTGGTGGAAATGCTGAGAATGCAATTCAAGGAATTGAAATATTAATTAACCGTGCATTCGGACTGGGAAATCACCTGTGGTGGGCGGCAGAAGCAGATCAAGTTGTAGGCAATGACTTCTTTGGACACAATTTGTGGGCAGAACTCTGGGCGGTGCTGAGCGGAAAAAACCAGTATGATACCAGTATTGGTATGTATCACTTGATGTTGAAGTATGGCAACAGCTATATTGTCAATGTTGACATTGCGCATGGCATTCGATATGCAGCAACCTTTATTACAACGGCGGTATACAATTGTGGATACTTTTTTGCATTTGTCCCCATTGCTGCCACTGCATATGTAACAATATGGTTTTTAAATTCTATTGAAAAGGCACTTATAAGGGATAGATTTTTTCAATTAGTTTTACTTTGCAAAATTTGGGGGACATTCTCCACATTTGTTGTTGCGTCTGGAACTATGACCGAGTGGCTTAATCCTGAAAATTATATATATTTTATTCTATATTTTTTCTTGTATTATTATGGGCGACATACACGATTTACCCTTGGAAAAAAGTAAAGGAAAAGAAAAATGAAAACAATCATCATGGCTGGAGGCCGGGGTACCCGGATCTCCGAACTGTTTCCGAATATTCCCAAACCACTGATCCCCATCGAGGGTATCCCTGTGCTGGAACGGGAAATTTGTTCCTTGGCTTCCCAGGGGTTCACGGACATTGTACTGACCGTCTCCTACCTCCACGAGAAAATCGAGGAGCACTTCGGCGACGGCAGCAAGTGGGGCGTACATATTGAATATTTCGTGGAGGATTCCCCCTTGGGCAACGCCGGAGCGCTGTTTCAGCTGAACCTGACGGAAGACTTTTTGCTGCTGAATGCGGATGCGGTGTTCGATGTGGACTTTAACCGAATGGCGGCATTCCACAAGGCTCACGGTGGGTTGGTAACACTCTTTACCCACCCCAATTCTCACCCCTACGACAGCGGCCTGATCCTGGCAAACGAGCAGGGGCAGGTAGAGCAGTGGCTGGCAAAGGAAGATGATCGCCCCCGGTACTACAAAAATCGGGTCAATGCCGGATTGCATGTGATCTCTCCCAAAGTCCTGGAGGCTGTGGACGGGAGTCGCGTTGGGCAAAAGGACGAAAACGGGAAGACCATCAAAATCGACCTGGACCGGCAGCTACTGAAACCGTTGGCCGGGACCGGGAAGATGTATTGCTACGACTCTCCGGAATATGTCAAGGATATGGGCACCCCGGAGCGGTTCTATGCGGTGGTGGAGGACTACAAAAAGGGAATCGTCCAAGCCAAGAACCTAAAGAACAAGCAAAAGGCCATCTTCCTGGACCGGGACGGCACTATCAACAAGTATGTGGGATTCCTGCGGAATATTGATGATTTTGAGCTGATCGACGGCGTGGCCCAGGCCATCAAAAAAATCAATGCCTCCGGATACCTGGCTATTGTTGTTACCAATCAGCCGGTGATCGCCCGGGGAGAGGTAACGGTCCCCCAGCTTCAGGAAATCCACAACAAAATGGAGACCCTGCTGGGACTGGAAGGGGCCTATTTGGATGCCATTTACTATTGCCCCCACCACCCTCACAAAGGCTACGAAGGAGAAATTCCGGAATTGAAAATCGACTGTGATTGCCGCAAGCCCAAGCCGGGAATGCTCTTGAAAGCCGCGGAAGATTTTAATATCGATCTGGGCCAAAGCTACATGGTTGGCGACGGGGAAAACGATGTAAAGGCCGGAATCGCGGCAGGGTGCAAAAGTATCCTTATAAACGAAGCGGAAGAAAAATGGGGCCAATCAGACTTGGTTGGCTCAGTTCAGGAGTTTTGTGAAAAATATCTTTGAATAGAGGCTTATATGCGACATATATTGCGATATATACGATTTCTGCTTTTTCAAAAAAGTGGAGAAAGCAAAATCCATACAATGAAACAATTGCTGGAACTCGGTTTCATACAGGTCGAGTTACTGTTGGAACGGGCACATATGGCAAGTTGAACATTTATCAATGGGGCGCTGAAAATGAGGCCCTGAAAATTGGCAGTTGGTGTTCTATTGCTGATGGTGTGAAGTTTATATGTGGCGGAAATCATATGCTGGATACAGTTACTATACATTTCCGTTTATAAAAAAGTTCAAAGGCGTAAATGAAGCTTGGTCAAAGGGGCCAATCATAGTACGGGATGATGTTTGGATTGGAATGAATGCCTTTGTGCTGTCTGGTGTAGAAATTGGACAAGGTGCAGTCATTGCGGCTGGGGCGGTAGTTACTTCTAATATCCCACCGTATGCGATTGCAGCCGGAGTTTCGGCAAAAGTTATTAAGCATCGCTTTGATTCGCAAACAATTGACAAGCTTCTTCAATACGACTTTGGGAAAATGAATAGGGAATTTGTAATGAAACATCTTGACTGCCTAACTAGGCCGCTTGCTCCTGGGACTTTAGATGGATTGTACTCTTTGCTGCGTGAGGATAACAAATGAGGAGAACGCTGTGTCACTAAAAAAAGGTATTACCGTTATTCTTGGGGCAAATATTTTAAATTTGCTTTTTAACTTGTTGACGAATTTTTTCCTTCCTAAATATCTGACTTTGGATTGTTATGCCGAAATCAAAACATTCCAGCTGTATGTGAGTTATAGCGGTGTGCTGCATCTCGGATACGTTGACGGAATGTACATTAAGTATGGTGGACACTTGCTTAGCAATATAGACCGTGATGACCTGCAAACCGACTTCTTTACATTGATTATCTTTCAATTTGCCCTTTTGGGGATTTTTTTGATTGCCGCATTGTGCTATCGGAATATGGTATTGGTTTCTTGCATTCTTCCCTTTGAATATCACAGGGTATTACCGGCAGCTGTTCCAGGCCACAGGTGAATTTAGCGCATATGCACGCAATACAAATTTCGCAACTATTTTGACTTTCGCCGCAAACATGGGTTTATTGTTGTTCCATGTGTTTTCTAATCATTATCTTTATTTAGCTGCGTATATTGCAATCGATATTGTTGTCATGTTCTCCTGCATTGTTCTTATGAACAGGAGAAGCTCACAATTTGTACACCACTTGAAGATGAAGTTTTCCTGTTCGTATCTTGTCAAAAACATAACATCGGGAATTTTCCTGATGCTGGGAAACTTTTCCTCAATGATTCTCACGGGCATGGATCGCTGGTTTATCAAGGCTCTGATGGACAATACTGCCTTTGCAATGTACAGCTTTGCAGTGAGCATGGAAAACATGATGAATGTTGCGGTCACGCCGATTTCCACAACGCTTTACAACTATTTCTGTTCTCATAAAAAAGAGGAAGAGTTGCGGAATATCAAAGGAAAAATAATTCTTTTTGCAGCAGCAATTGTGGCGTGTGCATTCCCGGCTAAATTCATTTTGGAAACCTTTTTGACAAAATACCTGGATTCAACCGGCGTTATTTTCTATCTTTTTGGCGCTCAGATTTTTTACATTATCGTGAAATGTTTTTATGTAAACCTATATAAGGCGCAGAAAAAGCAGAAGACTTATTTTGCCAAGCTGATTGCGGTTATTGTGATAGGATTCCTGTTTAACGCCGGCTGGTATGCAGTGATGCACACGAAGGAAGCGTTTGCCATTGGTACGATGCTGTGCGGCGTAGTGTGGTACATTCTCTCTGAAATGGATTTTAAAGCATTACGGTCAGGGTGGAAGGAAAATCTTTTTCTTATTTTAGCAGCGGGGAGTTATATGCTGCTGGGAACCTTTGCGGAGTCACTCATAGGTTTGTTTTTATATATCATTTTGCTGTTCATTTTTTGCGTGGTACTCATGCGAAAAGATGTTATGGACTGTGTAAGAATGGTCAAAGGATTTTTGACTAGAAACGCTTAAGGCTATTCTTTCAAATATAGAAGGAGGGCTGCCGCACGACAGCCCTCCGATATAAGGTTCGGCCTCATTGGCCGATATATTGGTAAATAATGAGAAGTGCAACCAAAATCTCAAGAGTGTAGTAGATAGCTTCGATGCCTTCAAGATACGAAGCAGACGTATAGACAATAAACATATGTACACCTCCACTTTACCGACAAACCTTAGCTCGTCAATTCCATCAATTGACCATTCAGTTTGAGGCACTCGGTTATAGTATCACGTTTTTTCCCAAAACGCAATTGTGCGTTTTAACGATAAAAAATCACATTTTTGTACAATGTGCACCAAAAAGTAAGCGCTAGTTTTTAATTTTATAGAAGAAAGAGAGTGACACCCATGAAAGCCATCATCCTGGCCGGTGGTTCCGGCACGCGTTTATACCCACTGACCATGGTCACATCCAAGCAGCTTCTCCCCGTCTACGATAAGCCCATGGTCTATTACCCCCTGTCCACCTTGATGCTGGCGGGGATTCAGGACATTCTCATCATCTCCACCCCCACGGATACGCCCCGGTTTGAGGCGTTGCTGGGGGACGGGAGTCAGTTCGGCATCCACCTGACCTATAAGGTCCAGCCCTCCCCCGACGGTCTGGCCCAGGCGTTTATCCTGGGGGAGGAATTCCTGGCGGGGGAACCCGGGGCTATGGTCCTGGGGGACAACATCTTCTACGGCAACGGCTTCGGGAAAATCCTCAAGGCAGCTGTCCAGAACGCGGAAAACGGCAGGGCCACGGTCTTCGGCTACTATGTGCCGGACCCGGAGCGGTTTGGCGTGGTGGCCTTTGACGAGGATGGCCGCGTTACCTCCATCGAGGAAAAGCCCCTGGAGCCTAAGAGCAACTACGCTGTGACGGGCCTCTACTTCTACCCCGCCGGGGTGGACAAGCGGGCTAAGGAGGTAAAACCCAGTCCCCGTGGGGAGCTGGAGATCACCACCCTGAACGAGATGTACTTACGGGACGGGCTGCTGGACGTGCAGCTGCTGGGCCGGGGCTTCGCCTGGCTGGACACCGGCACCATGGACAGCCTGGTGGATGCGGCAGACTTCGTGCAGATGATCGAAAAGCGCCAGGGTATTAAGATCTCCGCCCCGGAGGAAATCGCCTACCGCTACGGCTGGATCACTAAGGAAAAGCTTCTGGAATCCGCCGCCCGGTATGGCAAGAGCCCTTATGGAAAACATCTGCAAGCCGTTGCGGAAGGAAAGGTAAGAGGATAATGAAAAAATATTTGATCACCGGCTGCGCCGGCTTCATTGGCTCCAACTTCGTCTACTACATGCTGAAAAAGCACGATGACATTCTCCTGGTCAACCTGGACAAGCT
>NZ_CAKQVD010000040.1 GCF_934277605.1 uncultured Anaerotignum sp. | reverse complement strand
CTGGGCAGAGACGAACTGCGTATCGCTTACATCCTGAAAGCTGAAGATATGGCTAGAGGTATTGAACTGCTGGGCAAGGGTATCGAAGCATACAAAGCAAAAGGCGGCAAATAATTCAAGCTACATAAATTGAGTTAAGCATTGGCTTTGCACATGTTAGGGCACTCCGTTTGGAGTGCCCTTTCTCTATGCCGAAAAAAGCCAAAAGGAAACAGGATTTTACGGAAAGGGACAGGTTTCTTTTTTTCTCTGCTTGTGGTATGATGAAAAAAATACAAATAGGGTTTTTTAAGGAGGTTTTTTAAATGGAGGAAAGCAGAGAATTGACAAGAGTTGAGCTGGTGGAGCAGGAGGCAAAGGAATGCTTTAAGCAGGGGTTGAATTGCTCCGAATGTGTAATGACGGCATTTTTGAAGCATTTTGACACCGGATTGCCCAAGGAAATCGTAAAGCTGGCAACGGGCTTTGGCGGCGGCATGGGCCACACAAAGAATACCTGCGGTGCGATTACGGGGGCTGTGATGGCACTCAGCTCTGTTGTGGGCAGAGAAAATCCCTTGGAAAAGGAAACAGTGGCGGAACGCATTGCCGAATTGCAGCAGGGGATTTATCCCACTGTGGGCAAGATGGTGCATGAAATGGAGGAGCAATACGGCACATTGATTTGCTCTGAGCTTTCCAATCCCTTTGGCGACTGGAACGGCAAGGAGAGAAAGAGAAACTGCATGACAATGATTACCTATTGTGCGGGCTTGGCTGCGAAATATGCAGAGGAAGCACAGAAATAAATGAGAAAAAGATTTGGTGATTGAGATGAAAAAGGTATTTTTAGGGCTTTTGGCGGCATGGATGTTTTGCGTGCCTGCCTTCGCCCACCCGTTGATTACGGTTTATGTTGACGGAGAGCAGATTGGCTTTGACCAGCCGCCCATCATACAGAATGACCGCACCCTTGTGCCGATGCGGAAAATTTTTGAGGCACTGGATGCACAGGTGGTTTGGGATGAAAAAGAACAGACAGTGATGGCAATTCACAACGAGGATGTTATTTTGCTGCACATTGGCGAGGCGGGGCTGTATAAAAACGGTGCATTGGTTTATACCATGGCTGTGCCTGCACAGATTATCAATGACCGCACACTGGTGCCTCTGCGTGCCGTTGCGGAAAGCCTTGGTGCCTCTGTTGGCTGGGACGGTGTGAAATATGTGATTGATATCCATTCGAGCGGCACAGCAGAGGATGCTTCCGGCAACGAACAGCAAAAGCCGCAGAAGGATGGCTATACCTCCTCTGTGCGTGCGGCAGATGGGACAGAGGTGCTGCGTGTTGCGCTGAAATGCGATGAGGCGGCAGGGCAGACAGCGGTTAATGATGCGATGGCAGAGGCAGTCTTTGAGCAGGGCAATGCGTTTTTGAGGATGTATCGGGCGCAGGCTTTGCAGGCCTACGCAAATAATCCGAAAAGCTTTCAGCCCTATTATTGCGTGGGGGCATACAGCCTGACGAGAAATGCAAACGGCTATGCTTCTTTCTTGGGGGCGGTTTCCTCTTATGTCGGCGGAGCAGAACAGACGCAGGATATTTCTCATACATACGCATGGAACAGCGGCAAGGAATGTGCCTTGAGTGATTTGGTTTCCGACAGCCAAAGTGATTTGCGGGAGCTTTGGAAGGCCTCCTTTACGGCTTTGATTGAGGCGGACGAGAAGGCGTTTTACAGTGATGCGGAAAGCAGACTGCAACAGAATCTCGGTCAGGTGCAGTTTTATTTGACGAGCAACGGGATTGCGTTTTATCTCTCCCCGGGGACGATTGCGCCTGCGGCAACGGGAATGGTATCCTTTGAGGTTGCATACCGGATTTAAAGAGAACGCATAGAATCGGATTTTATGCGGAAAATAGAGAGACAAAGGATAAAAGGAGGGAATGCGGATGTGTACCGCAGTGAGCTATCATACCAAAGACCATTATTTTGGCAGAAATCTGGATTTTGAATGTTCCTATGGGGAGAGCGTGACGATTACCCCCAGACGATTTTTGTTCCGCCTTCCCGAAGGGGCGGAATTTCGGACAGAGTATGCCATGATTGGCATGGCGCACGTTGCCGAGGGAACGCCGTTATATTATGATGTGGTCAACGAGAAGGGGCTTGCCATGGCCGGCCTGCTGTTTGCGGGGAATGCGGTTTATCAAAAGCGGCAGGAGGGGAAGGACAACATTCCCTCTTGGGCGCTGCTGCCTTGGATTTTGGGGCAATGCGAAACCGTGGCAGAGGCAAGGGTGCTTTTGGGGCGGATTGCGGTGACAGATGAGCCGTTCAGCGAGGCCCTGCAGCCCAGCCCGATGCACTGGATGCTTGCGGATGCGGCGCAGTGCCTTGTGATTGAGCAGATGGCGGACGGACTGCATATTTATGATAACCCGATTGGTGTTTTGGCAAATAATCCGCCGTTTCCCTTCCACAGAGAAAACATCAAGCAATATTTGAATGTTACCGCAGAGCCGGCGAAGGACCGCTTCAGCGGACAGGCGTTGCTTTCGCCCTTCAGTCGTGGCATGGGCGGGATTGGACTGCCCGGCGACCTTAGCTCTGCCTCCCGTTTTGTGCGTGCGGCCTTTGTGAAATTAAATTCCCGTTCCGCAGAGGGCGAAAAGGAGAGTGTCAGCCAGTTTTTCCATATTCTCGGCGCAGTGGAGCAGCAGAGAGGGTGCTGCTATTTGGGCGACGGGCAATATGAGATTACCATATACAGCTCCTGCTGTAATCTGGAGAAGGGAATTTATTATTATAAGACCTATGACAATCACAGCATTACGGCGGTGGAGCTGCACAAGGAAAACCTGGACGGAGAGGAATTGATTTGTTACCCCTTGGCTTAAGCCGTTTCTCTCCTTTCTGATGAAATGCAAAAAAGGAGGACATTATGGAACTGATTTTGGCGTCGCAATCGCCCAGAAGGAAGGAATTATTGGAGAAAATCGGCATACCCTTTACGGTGCAGCCTGCAAAAAGCGAGGAGCGCATAACAAAGAAAAGCCCTGCCGATGTGGTAATGGAATTATCCAGACAGAAGGCGGAGGAGGTTGCCGCACAGCAGACAGGGCCATGTATCATCCTTGGGGCGGATACCATTGTTGCCAAGGGAGAGGAAATCATGGGAAAGCCACGGGATGCGGCAGAGGCGAAGCGGATGCTGCGGTGCATTGCCGATGACTGCCATCAGGTTTATACGGGTGTGACGCTGATTCGCACAGGAGAAAGCCCTGCAAGCATTACCTTTCAGGAGAAAACGGAGGTATACCTTTATCCCATTTCCGATGCGGAGATAGAGGCATACATTGCAAGCGGAGACCCGATGGATAAGGCGGGTGCGTATGGAATCCAAGGAGATTTTGCCATTCATGTGAAGGGGCTTGCCGGAGATTATTACAATGTGGTGGGGCTTCCGATTGGCAGGGTGTATCAGGAATTGAAGCGGATGCTATCTGTCAAAAAATGAACGATTTTTCACTTTTTTTTATGGAAAATGAAAGGAATTGCGATTCTATTGTGGACAAGCAATAAAAAAGAGTTCATTTATTGCGTTATTTTTGTTCATTAAAAAGGTTGACGATGAAATATATTTTAGTTATACTTGTAGACGTTAAAAGCAATAGCTTCCATATATATAATTTACTTACCTTCCCCCCCTGAAGTACCGTTCAGGGGCTATTTTTTTGCCTGCGGCTAAGTTGAAATCGGGGGTTTCAGCTTGGATAAGGGAGCTGAGTCGGGGAAAAATTCCCCGAACCCCTTTTTCCGTTCTCGCTGTTTTCTATGAAAGTTTAAAATATTAAACTTTTTGTTTATTTTCTCTTGATTTTTTTTCTATTTTCGATATAATAGTCTGAGTTTAGTAAAAATAATTTCAAAGTTTAGCAATACTAAAACGGAAAAAGGAGATGACGGCTGTGGAGATTGGCAGGAAAATCAAACAGCTTCGCATACAAAAGGGGCTGACATTGGAGGAGCTGGCAAGCCGCAGTGAGCTGACGAAGGGCTTTCTTTCCCAGCTTGAGCGGGAGCTGACCTCGCCCTCGATTGCAACCCTGAATGATATTGTGGAGGCATTGGGCAGCTCCTTGGCGGAGTTTTTTCAGGAGGAAAAGCAGGAGCAGCTTGTCTTTCGCAAAAAGGATTTTTTTGTGGATGAAAGAGAAACCTACACGATAAATTGGATTGTACCGAACACGCAGAAAAACGCTATGGAGCCGATTTTGATTGAGCTGCCGCAGGGCGGAGATTCCTTTGTGATGGACCCGCACAGCGGAGAGGAATTCGGCTATGTTTTGGAGGGGGCAATCATACTGATGGTCGGGGAGGAAAAGCATATTGTCCATAAGGGCGAAACCTTCTATCTTTCCGGCAAAAGCAGACATTATTTGAAAAACGAGAAGAAAACAACCGCAAGGGTGCTTTGGGTTTCTACCCCGCCCTTGTTTTAAGCACTGTGAAAAAGGAGGATATGAAATGAAAAAAAAGCTGATTCAGTTCAAAAATATCGTCAAGAGCTATGAGGACGGCAAGGTCGTTTTGAAGGGCATTGACCTTGATATTTATGAAAATGAATTTGTGACACTTCTCGGCCCTTCCGGCTGCGGAAAAACAACGCTTTTGCGTATTTTGGGCGGCTTTTTGCAGGCAGACCAAGGGGAGGTGCTGTTTGACGGACAGGAAATTTCCAAGCTGCCGCCTTATAAAAGAGAAATCAACACGGTATTCCAGAAATATGCGCTTTTCCCGCACATGAATGTTTATGATAACATTGCATTTGGGCTGAAGCTGAAAAAGGAGCCGAAGGATATCATTGAGCAGAAGGTAAAGCGTATGCTGAAGCTGGTGAATTTGGAGGAATTTGCGGACAGAAGCGTGACAGCCATGTCCGGCGGGCAGCAGCAGAGAATTGCCATTGCCCGTGCCTTAGTGAATGAGCCGAATGTGCTGCTTTTGGATGAGCCATTGGGCGCTTTGGACTTAAAGCTGAGAAAGGAAATGCAGCAGGAGCTGAAAAAAATTCAGCAGGAGGTCGGCATTACCTTTATTTATGTTACCCATGACCAAGAGGAAGCGTTGACGATGTCCGATAAAATCGTTGTGATGAAGGAGGGGGAAATTCAGCAGATTGGCACCCCTACGGATATTTACAACGAGCCTGTGAATGAATTTGTTGCGAACTTCATCGGCGAATCCAACATCATTGAGGGCATAATGGTGGATGATTACAAGGTTGTGTTCGGCGGCAGACGCTTTGACTGTGTGGACAACGGCTTTAATCAAAATGAGGTGGTGGATGTTGTCATTCGTCCGGAGGATTTGGATATTGTTCCGAGGGGAGAGGGCAAGCTGAAGGGCGTTGTGAAATCCGTTTTGTTTAAGGGCGTGCATTATGAAACCATGGTGGAAACAAAGGTCGGTACGGAAATTACGGTAAAAATGGCAGTTTCCAACGACAGCCCCGTTTATAATGAGGCGGCAAACGAAAAAATGTCCGCCAATGATTTTTATTTGGATATGGAGGACGTGGAGGAGCTGGATGAGGCGACCATCATTGCCCGTGCCGATGCGCAGGCTTGGAATCCCGATGAGGACGAATTTATTTCCATTAAGGAAGTGGATTATGAAATCAAAAAGGAAAACGGCAAATATCCCGTAACCTTCTCGACGGCGGCAGGCACCTCTGTGACGGTCAACATGATTGTGAAGGATGAAAACCGTGTGACGAGCGTGGAAAATGAGGAGGAAATCTATGCGATGAACTTCTTCAAGAAGGTGGATGAAATCCAAGAGGCCGTTGCTTTGGATACAGACCTGAAAACATGGGCGAATGCGTCCGCTTGGAGCCTGGAGGATGACACAGCCGTTGAAATTGCGGATGTGAAATATGATTTTAATCCGGAAACCATTACCCCCGGCATTTATGATGTAACCTTTGCGACGAAGGGGTATGAATATAAGGTGGATACCACAGATAAATTTGAGGTGGGCGATGAGGTTGGGCTGACCTTCCAGCCCGAAGATATCCACATTATGTCGAAGAACAATTATTAAGAAGGGGGGCGTGATGCGTGAAACAATTTCGTAATATGCTCTATCCGTATGTAGCGTGGCTGTTTGTGATGGTGCTGGTTCCCATGCTGCTGATTTTATTATATGCCTTTACAACGGCGGGCAACGAGGTAACGACCTTCCGTTTTACCTTGGATAATTTCTCCCGTTTTTTGACGGATACGGTTTTTTTGGATGTGCTGAAGCGTTCACTGCTGATTGCGGTTGTGACAACGGTGGTTTGTGTGCTTTTGGGCTACCCGATTGCGTATAGCATTGCAAAGGGGCCGCAGCGCAGCGGATTTTTCTGGATTATGCTGATTACCCTGCCGACGTGGATCAATATGCTGGTGCGCACATACGCTTGGGTGGGCATTTTGCAGGATGACGGCTTAATCAACCGCTTTTTCGGGCTGTTCGGCATTGGCTCTGTCCATCTGCTGTATACCACCTTTGCGGTTGTTCTGGGGATGGTGTATAACTTCATTCCCTTTATGATTTTGCAGATTCATTCTTCCCTTGCGAAGATGGACAAAAGCCTTTTGGAAGCGGCAAGCGACTTGGGGGCGAACCCCATGCAGAGCTTCTTGAAGGTGACACTGCCGCTTTCCCTGCCCGGTGTGCTGAGCGGGATTACATTGGTGTTCCTGCCCGCAGTATCCAGCTTCTTTATTCCGAAGCTTTTGGGCGGCGGGCAATATGTATTGGTCGGCAATGTCATTGAAACGCAGTTCTTAACGAGCGGCGACTGGAACTTCGGCTCTGCCATTTCCTTGATTATGGCAGTGATTATTATGCTTTCCATGTGGCTGACACGCAAGGTGGATACGGACCCTGCGGCAAACGAGAAGGGGGTGTAAGGGGATGCAGGACAACCAAAAAAGAGGGCTTTGCGGGAAAATCCTTCTGGCATTGACCATGATTTTCTTCTATTTGCCGATATTGTATATCATCGTTTTTTCCTTCAACGGTTCTCGTTCCCTGACACATCTGGACGGGTTTTCTCTCCGTTGGTATGAGAAAATGTTTGCGGACAGCAATATGATGGAGGCGATTATTTATACTGTTATCATTGCGATTTTGGCAACAGTGATTTCTACGATTGCAGGCACACTGGCGGCAATCGGGATGTCCCGTTCCAAAAAGCTGCTGCGGAATCTGGTGGAGCAGGTGAACAATCTGCCGATTTTGAACCCGGAGATTGTGACTGCCATCGGGCTTTTGATGTTCTTCAGCGCCCTTGGTGTGAACAAGGGCTTTGTGACACTGCTTTTGGCGCATATCATGTTTTGTATTCCTTATGTGATTCTTTCTGTGATGCCAAAGCTGCGTTCCCTTGACCCGAACCTTGCGGATGCCGCTATGGACTTGGGCGCAACACCCTTTCAGGCGTTGATTAAGGTGATTGTGCCGCAGATTATGCCGGGGATTATTTCCGGTGCATTGGTTGCCTTTACCATGAGCTTTGATGATTTCATCATTTCCTATTTCGTAACGGGCAACGGTGTGCAGAATATCTCCATTTTGGTGTATACCATGTCCAAGCGTGTCAACCCGTCCATCAATGCACTTTCCACACTTGTCATTGTGCTGATTACCGTTGCACTGACGATTGTGAATGTGGTGCCTGTGCTGAGGGAGAAGCAGGGCAAGAGCGGCATTTCCTTCGGCAAGAGAGGGTTTGCGCTTTGCATGGCGGTTATTGTTGCGCTGACAGGCGGGAGCATTGCCATGCTGCGCCGCAGCGGCGGGGCCTCTCCGCAGGATGCCATTGCGAAATATGGCTCGGATACCTTAAAGCTGTATATCCCCGGAGAATATATGAGTGAGGATTTGATTCCAAACTTTGAAAAGGAATACGGGGTAAAGGTAATTGCGGAATTTTTCGATTCCAACGAGATGATGTATACCAAGCTGCAGGCGGGGGATTCCTATGATGTGGTGGTTCCTTCGGATTATATGATTCAAAGAATGATGGCGGAGGATGCCCTGCAGGAATTGGATTTGGATTTGATTCCCAACATGGACAACCTGACACCTGAGGTTATGCATTTACCCTATGACCCCGAAAATACCTATTCTGTGCCGTATTTCTGGGGCAGTGTCGGCATTATTTATAACCACAACAACGTGGACCCCAAGGATGTGGAGGAGCAGGGCTTTGATGTTCTGCGCAACCCGAAATATAAGGGGCATATTTATGTTTACGATTCTGAGCGTGACTCCTTTATGATGGCACTGAAGGCACTGGGCTATTCCATGAATACGGAGAATCCGGATGAAATCCAAGCGGCATATGAATGGCTGCTGGATATGAATAACACCATGAACCCGACCTATGTTACAGACGAGGTAATTGACGGCATGATGAACAGCAACAAGGATATTGCTGTGGTTTACAGCGGGGATGCAACCTATGTGCAATCCGAAAATGAGGACATGAGCTATTGGATGCCGAAGGAGGGAACGAACCTTTGGTATGACGCCATGGTGATTCCCAGAAATGCACAGAATCCGCTTTTGGCGCATGAGTTTATCAATTATACCCTTTCCTATGAGGCGGCACTTGGCAATTCCGAATATGTCGGCTATACCTCTCCCAATGAGGAGGTTATGCTGGAGCTTTCCGGCGAGGAGGGCATGTATGGTGCGTATGAGGCCTATATTCCCCGTTCCGGCTATGACAAGGATGAGGTATTCATGGATAACCCTGTTTTGAAGAAGAAGATTGCGGAGCTTTGGATTAAGGTGAAGGCATCGAAATAAGTGGGGGGATGGCTATGCTTGAAAAATGCAGCTTGATTTGCTTGACAAACGAAGAAGGAAAACGAGAGTGGCTGCAGGGAGGCGGTGCGGCGGCACTGATTTTTTCTGCCAATCAGCTCAGGGGGCAGCTTGCCATTGGCGAGGCACTGCCCGAGCCGCTCATTTTTGCAGGCAGCTTAAAGGAGTGTATCCATTGCTTTGCGGAGCGTTCCGTGGAGGAGGGCAGTGAGCGAATCAATGCCTATTTGGAAAAGGGCACTGCCGAATGGACAGAGAGCGGCTGGGATTGCTTCACCTGCCGGACTGCTGTTTTGGGCTGCTGCAGCGGGTTTTATCTTTCGGTTGTAAATAAAAAGGACTTATAAAAAAGAGGTATCGACACCCTGTCGATACCTCTTTTCAGCTTTTGTGGAAGTCTGCTTTATTGCAGGAACATATCATAAATGACTTTGACAAACAGCAGCACGATGACAACAAACAGCATTTTGCGGATGACTGCCGCACCTTTTTTGATGGCAACCCCTGCGCCGACATAGTTCCCCCAGATATTGAAGGCCGCCGCCGGCAGTGCAACCCTCCAATAGACTGTGCCTGCCAAAATGAACACCACCAAGGAGGCATAGTTGGAGGCAAGGTTGAGGAATTTTGCGTTGCCCGTTGCTGTCCGCATATCATATTTGAGGAGCAGACAGAAGCCAATCAATGCAAAGGTGCCTGTGCCGGGGCCGAACAGGCCGTCATAAAAGCCAATGCCGCCGCCGATGAGAAAGGCGAGCGTAAGCCGTTTGGCTTTGCTGAACCGGTCGGCAAGGTTTTCGTTGCCCATGTTTTTATTGATGAGGGTAAAAACCGCCACAATGGGCAGGATCACAAGCAGCATGGTTTTCAGCGTATGCTCGGAAAGCAGCAGGACGATTTTTGCCGCAATCGCAGAGCAGAGAAACGCCCCTGCCGCCGCTGTCAGCCCAACGGGGATATCCACCATTTTGTTGCGATAATAACGCAGGGTGGCGATGGTTGTGCCGCACGCTGCCGCAAATTTATTGCAGGCATAGACCATGTGCATCGGCAGGCCGCTGAGCATATAGGCAGGCAGGGTAATCAGACCGCCGCCGCCTGCAATGGAATCCAGAAAGCCTGCCAGAAAGCTTGCAAGCATCAAAAAAAGAAAGCTTTGGGTAGAAATAATCAGATGAAGCATAGTATATTCCTTTTTGTATCCTCTCAGCCGTTAGGCTTCGTTATTTTTTGCGGTTACGGTTTTGGTGGAAACGCCGGAAAGCATTCCCAGCTTGCCGGAAAGCGCACTGGTTACATTGGCGGGGGCATCCATCACAATACAGATGATGGAAATATTGCGTTCTCTGTAAGGAATCCCCATGCGCCCAACGACATAGGAGCCATATTCATGCAAAAGGTCGTTCACCTGTGCCGCCTGTGCGGTATCCTCGATAATAATGCTGATGACGGAAATACGGTTTTCCATACGATTCACTCCTTTCAAATTACAAAAGCATCGGAAAAGGCAAGCCTTTTCTTTAGAAGGATAACAAATTCGCCGCCGCTTTGCAAGAAAAAACCTTTTGCCTGCTTGGAAATGCGCAGGCAATCAAAAAAACTTATCCATCGGATAAAGAATCCTTATCCTTTTTGGAAAATCTGCTGTTATACGGCAAAAATATTTTCTATTTTTCTATGCTTCTTCGGTGTTTTTTAGTTGTATTACCATTTTTTTTCGTTTAAAATAAAAACAGCGGAAAAAATTCTGTGATAACAAAATAATGACCATTTGTTTTTATACATAAGGAGGCACATCATGGGCGGCTTTTTTGGCGTAACAAGTAAAAATGACTGCGTTCTGGATATTTTCTTCGGCGTAGACTATCACTCCCATTTAGGTACAAAAAAAGGCGGTATGGCACTGCACAGCATGGAAAAGGGCTTCCAGCGTGGAATCCATAACATTGAAAATACACCCTTCCGTACAAAATTTGAGGATGATTTGTATGAATTTGAAGGCTGTGTTTCCGGTATCGGCTGTATCAGCGACAACGATCCGCAGCCCCTGCTTGTTCGCTCCCATCTGGGAACCTACGCAATTACGACCATCGGTGCCGTTACCAATGCAGAGGAGCTGATGCAGATTGAATTTGCAAAGGGCCATCAGTTTATGTCCCGTTCCACAGGCAAGGTAAACGAGACAGAGCTGGTTGCAAGCCTGATTAACCAAAAGCCCGATTTAATCAGCGGGATTAAATATGCGCAGGACGCCATCCAAGGCTCTGTGACACTGCTGATTTTGACCGAGGAGGACGCCATCATTGCCGCAAGAGATAAGCTGGGGAGACTGCCTGTGCTGATTGGCAGGGATGAGGAGGGCTATGCCGTTTCCTTTGAATCCTTTGCATATCAGAAGCTGGGCTATGAAAACGAATATGAGCTGGGCCCCGGCGAAATTGTGAAGATTACGCCCGAAGGCTATCAAACCATGCAGCCTGCCGGCGAGGAGATGAAAATTTGTGCGTTCCTGTGGAGCTATTACGGCTACCCCAACTCCAACTATGAGGGCAAAAACGTAGAGGTTATGCGTTATAAAAACGGCGAAATTATGGCAAGAGACGAGGCGGAGAGAGGTACACTGCCGGAGGTTGACTTTGTTGCCGGCATTCCCGATTCCGGTGTGCCGCATGCAATGGGCTATGCGCAGAGAAGCGGCTATATTTATGCACGCCCCTTTGTAAAATATACACCGACATGGCCCCGCTCCTTTACACCGGCAAGCCAGAAAATCAGAAACCGTGTGGCGAAGATGAAGCAGATTCCCGTACCCGAACTGATTGAAGGCAAGAGACTGCTGTTTGTGGATGACTCCATTGTGCGTGGGACACAGCTTGGCGAAACGGTGGAATTCCTTTATAGCGCCCATGCGAAAGAGGTACACATGCGTTCTGCCTGCCCTCCCATTATGTATGGCTGCAAATATTTGAACTTTACAAGCAAAAGCAGTGAGGATGATTTGCTGGCACGCCGCATTATCCATGAATTAGAGGGAATCCAAGGCGATCAGCATTTGGAGGAATATGCAGACGCCTCCACAGAAAGAGGACAGTGTATGCTCAAGCGCATTTGTGAGAAGCTGGGCTTTGCATCCCTGGGTTTCCAGTCCTTAGAGGGCTTATTGGAGGCAATCGGCCTGCCCAAAGAAAAGGTTTGCACCTATTGCTGGAACGGCAAGGAATAAAAAGAATAAAAAAGACAGAAAAAGAGCAGAGCTTTCAAAACAGAAGGCTCTGCTTTTTTGATTGCAATAAAAAAACTGCACAAAAACGAAGCATCGGATTTGTGCAGTGAATTATCAGATGGGAGAATGCGATTATACGTTGAAGCGGAACAGCACAACATCGCCGTCCTTCATTACATATTCCTTACCCTCGGAGCGAACCAAGCCCTGCTCCTTCGCTGCGTTATAGGAGCCGAGACGCATCAGGTCATCATAATGCACGACCTCGGCACGAATGAAGCCCTTTTCAAAATCGGAATGGATTTTGCCTGCCGCCTGCGGTGCCTTTGTGCCGTTGGTGATTGTCCAAGCACGAGATTCCTGCGGGCCCGCAGTCAGATAGCTGATTAAGCCGAGCAGCTTATAGCTTGCGGCAATCAGACGATCCAGACCGCTGGTTTCCACGCCCAGCTCTGCCAAAAATTCTTTTTTATCCGCCTCATCCAAATCGGAGATTTCCTCCTCGATTTTTGCGCAAAGCACGAATACCTCATTATGCTCTGCGGCGGCGTATTCTCTGACTCTGCCGACAAAAGCATTGGAGGCGCCGTCATCCGCCAAGTCATCCTCTGTGACGTTTGCGGCATAGAGCACGGGCTTTGCGGTCAGAAGGGTTAAGGTCTGCACAAATTCATAATCCTCGGGGGTATCAAATTCCACGCTTCTTGCGGACTTGCCTGCCTCCAGTGCATCCTTCAGCTTTACGAGAATATCCAATTCTCTTTGCAGAGATTTATCCTGCTTTGCGAGCTTTACGGTTTTGGAAATGCGGCGTTCCAGAATTTCGATATCGGAGAAAATCAATTCCAGATTGATGGTTTCGATATCACGGATGGGATCAATGGAGCCATCCACATGAACCACGTTTGTATCCTCAAAGCAGCGGACAACGTGACAGATGGCATCAACCTCACGAATGTGGCTGAGAAATTTGTTGCCCAAGCCCTCGCCCTTGGAGGCACCACGCACCAGACCTGCGATATCGACAAATTCAATCACAGCGGGAGTGGTTTTTGCGGAATCATACATTTCTGTCAGCTTTGCAAGACGTTCATCGGGAACGGGCACCACGCCCACATTGGGATCAATGGTGCAGAAGGGGTAATTGGCAGCCTCCGCCTTCCCCAAGGTCATAGAATTAAATAAGGTGCTTTTGCCCACGTTGGGCAGACCTACGATACCAAGTTTCATAGTTTTCTTCTTCCTTTCGGTTTCTTTGCATTTGAAAAGGAGCGCGTTGTCTCCTACACTACCTTATAGTATAACGAAAAGAAAACGGCTTGGCAAGGCGAAACCTCAGTCTTTTCGCCCAAAAAGAGCGAAAACGGACAAAAGCAGAAGCAAAAGCGCTGTGAAAATGCCGCATTTTCGCAGCTCGGCCTTGGTTACATAAATGCCGTTGGGTGCTTCTCGAATTTCCTTTAGCGCAACACGCGTGTGCTTTCTTTTTTCCTGCATAAAAAGACCTCCTTTTTCCGATATGCTTGTTGGTTTTAGTATACACCATTTTCAATGCTTTTTGTTGACAAATCTTGTTTTCATAAAAGGAAGGAAATGTGGGATATTAAGAAAAACGGAGGTGTGGGTATGAAAAGAATATGGGGATTGCTGCTGCTTTTGGCAATGGGGCTTTTTACGGGCTGTGAGATAACGGAAAACAATCTTTCGCAGCTACATTCTGTGCAGGGGGCAATGGAGCTTGGGGACAAAACACCGCAGGAGCGGGCAGAGACCATCAAGCAGAGGCTTTATCGGCTGGAGAAAATCAAGGGGTGCAGTGTGGTTGTGGAGGGGCATACGGCAATCATTGGACTGCGGCCGGAGAAGGACTTGGAACAAAATCAGATTTCCGCCGTCAAAAGAAGTGCAGCCGAAGCGGCAAAGGGGGCGGGCTGTCTGATTGACAGCACCTCTGTGACGGCGAATCCTTATATCGTTTCCTTGATTGAGGAGATGGAAAGAAAGCGGGCCGGCTGAGAGAAAAAAGCGGCTTTTTGCGCTCAATAATTAAGGAATCCTTAAGAGGTAAGGTCTATGCAGAAGGAAACGGATATGATATAATTTAAGAGAATAGCTTGGCGAAATTGCCGAGCAAAATAAGGAAAAAGCAATAGGAAATTGATATGCAATAGAGAAATGAAAGCCTAAGGGGGTAAAAGTTATGAAACGCAAATTGGCACTGCTGCTGTCTGCGGTAATGGCATCTTCCGGCCTGCCTTTGACAGCGTATGCGGCGAGCTTCAAGGATATCAACAACGTGCCTTGGGAGGGAGCGCAAACCGTGATCAACAGTGTGGCCGACAAGGGCCTTTTGAGCGGCTATGGGGATGGCACCTTCCGTGCGAAAAACAACGTGACCTACTGTGAGGCCATGCAGATGGTTTATAACGTGCTGCTGAAAACAGGTGTGGCAAAGCCGATGGATGCGGTGGATGCGTACAGCTATATGACAGTGCTGGATACATATCGTGTGCCGAAATGGGCGCAATATGCAGTTGCTTATGGCTTGCAGAACAATATTTTGGATTTGAGCATGCTGGCAACCAAATTTGCAGGCGGCAATCAGGCGGCAACCAGAGAGGATGTTGCCCGTTTGTTCGGCAATGCATTGAGCATGTCCTACGATAAGGAAAGAGATGCGGCAGAGGCAAAGAAATTTGGGGATGCTTGGAATATTTCCGCAGAGGCACTCTCTCAGATTGACCTGCTGAAGAGATTGGGCGTGATCAGCGGGGACAACTACAACAATTTTAACCCCAAAAAGAACATCAACCGTGCGGAAATGGCAGTGATGCTGAATAAGACAAACAACGTGCTGACAGTGGGCGTGGAGGAAAGCGGCACCATTTCCAAGATTATGGTGAACGAAAACAAATATTACAGCTTTACGGTAAAGATGGACAATGGCGGCACAGAATATGTGCAGGCAACACTGGGCGAGCTGCCGGTTTATTCCGGAGACACAACGGTTGCACTGGACAGACTGAACGAAGGCGACCAAGTGAAGCTGGTACGTGGCGGCAGCGGGGTGGTTGCAATACGCTTGACAAAGGGCTCTACCGCACAGTCCAGATATGATATGACGGGCTATGTGAGCGGCTACAAAGATGATAAGCTGACCTTTGACAATGAAAGCACAGGCGAATCCTTGGATTTGAAACTGGAATCTGATGTAAAAATTATTGTAGATGGACAGCAGATAACACGGACACAGATGAAGCGTCTGTTGGAGGAGCGTTGGAAGGAGTTTGCCTTTGCGGGAATCAATACCACAATTGAAAGAGAAAAGGTGGACGGCAGCTATCAGGATGTAACCTATGTGCAGGAGCTGTATCTCACATTTATGAATGAATGCACAATCACCAGCGAGGTGGAAAGCTTTGATACAAGCAAGGTTGTTATCAATCGGATTGGCAGAGACAAGGAATTTTATTCCTTTACGGATACATGTGAGTTCTATATTGGTGAAAACAAGAGCACAGCTGCAGCATTGAAAAAGATGGCGGACGAGGGAACAACCTATGTTAAGCTGACAAAGGACACAAGTGGAAAGGTATTTAAGATTATCATGTCCGAGGATAGCTTTGAGGAAAGCAAGAAGGATGCAGGCAGGGTTTATATAATAAAGGATTTTAATACGAAAAGAATGATTTTGAAGCTGAACGGCGAGGAAACGACCTATACCTTCGGCTCCACAAATGCTGTGGAAAATATTCAGTTCTATAAATTTGTATATCCGCCCAAAAGCCCGAAGGAAGGCGATTGGGAAGAGCTGAAGAATGTGACTGCGGCAGAAAGCTTTGTGGATGCTGAAAAGGAAGTAAATAGTAAGGGTGAGGAGGTTCCGGATGGAAATATCTATTGCAAGGCGGTGCTGAACCGCAGCGGAAAGCTGCAAAAGGTTTATCTTTCCGGTTACGGAAGAGCTTGGATTACTGCCAGTGAGGAAAAGACAGAGCGTAAGGGAACGGTTGCATCTATTCAAAATGATACGTTGAAATTCAAGACATCTTCAATTGGCTATAAGCTGAAAACAAAATATAAAGACGGCGATATTCAGATTCCCACTGCAAAGACAGCCTCCAAGAAGGTGCTGACCAGAATGGGGAATGATCCTGCAATGGTACTGTATGCCGAAATTGTTGCAGATGATGACAAAAAGGTGATTGAGGTTGAGGCAAGGCTGACAGCGGCAAGCGGCAAGCTGGTGGAATATGATCAGGAAAACAAAATCATTAAGATTGAGACATCTGAAGGAGAATATGAGCTGAACACTGTGACAAAGCCGAAGCTGAAGGATGAGGACAAGGACAACAAGACCTTTACCTTAGACGATATTGCTACCTCCAAATATGTTGGGGAGGAAATTAAGCTTGGCTTCAACAGCAGCGGTCTGGTGAATGAGCTTGAGATGGTAAACGGCCCGAATGCAAGCAATGGACTTGCAAAAGTGAGGGGGATTGCAACGGCGGCTGACAAGGGCTTGCAGGTGGAAGGCGGCAGCAAAACATACACATGGCTGAGTGCAAAGAACACAAACCTGACTGTTTACGGCTCTCCTACAAAGGCCTTGGATACAGTGAAAAGGATGATTGAGGATAAGGATGTTAAGGTTTATGTGGAAGCACTCTTGGATGACGAGGGACGTGTGGACACACTGAGGGTTTATGCGAGAGAGGCAGAGGGCAAGTTGGACTCCTGCGATGAGGATTATGTACGCATTGAAACAAGCAGCGGCAACATTTTCTCCTTTGCGCTGCCAAGCAAGCTGAAAAGCTGCAATGTAAATGAGATGAATCAGAAGGGACTGGAGAACGGCGATGCGGACAACAAGGGCTATAATGTTAAGCTGACATTTGGGAATGACGGCATTGTAACCGATATTGCAAGCAAATAAGCGAAGAAAGAGCGGTTTTTACCGCTCTTTTTGGGGTGTCGACA
>NZ_CAKQVD010000039.1 GCF_934277605.1 uncultured Anaerotignum sp. | reverse complement strand
GAAAATTCATGGCAGAGCTTTAAGAAGTTTTGAAATTTCTGAAAGAGGGCACTAAAGGGCACATCGAAATATGGTATTATGGCATTGTGAAAATATAGGATATTTCATGTTACCTCCTTTTTGGCACTCGGAAACGGGTGCCTTTTTCATTACAAAAAATTTGAGAAAGGGGCGATAGTATGCCAAAGGAAAAGGCGGAATATCGCCTGACAGAAAAACAAAAACGATTTGCGGATGAATACTTGATAGACTGCAACGGAACGAGGGCCTATAAGGCTGCGTATCCAAGCTGCAAAAAGGACAGCTCGGCAGATGCAAATGCAAGAAAGCTACTCGGAAATGCTCGGATTCGGGAATACATTGATGAAAAGCTGGACGAAATGCGCTCTGCGAAAACGGCGGATGCGAAGGAGGTTTTAGAGTACCTGACTTCCGTTATGCGTGGAGAACGGGAGGATGAGGTGCTGCGCTTTATCGGGGACGGGTATCAGGATACAACAACCCTGCAGGTGCCGACAAAAGAGCGATTGAAGGCGGCGGAGCTGTTAGGAAAACGATTTGGGCTGTTTACCGAAAAGGTGCAGATGGATATAAGCCCTGTCACCATCATTGACAATATCCCGAAGGAGGATGCAAATGTCTGATTTAACAAAGCTGATTGCGCCCTCTTTTTACGGGGTGCATCATGACATCAAGGCGGGGCGGCACACGCACTACTGGTTGAAGGGTGGACGTGGCTCTACGAAATCCTCCTTTATCTCTGTGGAGATTATCTTGGGGATGATGCAGGACACCGCCGCCAATGCGCTTGTTCTGCGGAAGGTGGCGGTCAATCTGAAGGACAGTGTGTATGAGCAGCTGCTCTGGGCGATTGAGGCGTTAGGCGTAGAGCATTTGTGGAAAGCAAAGCTCAGCCCGTTACAGCTTTCGTACATCCCGACAGGGCAGAGGATTTTGTTTCGTGGGGCGGACGAGCCGAAGAAAATCAAATCTACGAAATTCCGAAAGGGCTATTGCAAATACATCTGGTACGAGGAGGCGGATGAGTTTGCAGGGATGCAGGAAATCCGCACCATCAATCAATCCCTAATGCGTGGCGGCAGCAGCTTTTTTGTATTTTACAGCTACAACCCGCCGAAAAGTCAGAGCAACTGGGTAAACAGGGAGTGCTTAAAGCCGAAGGGAAACCGCTTGGTGCATACCTCCGATTATCGGCGTGTGCCGCCTGCGTGGCTGGGGGATGCGTTTTTGCAGGAGGCGGAATATCTAAAGGAACTGAACGAAAAGGCGTATCGGCATGAATATCTGGGCGAGGTGGTCGGCAGCGGTGGTGCGGTATTCGACAACGTAACTGTCGAGGAAATCGCCGATGCACAGATTGCAGCCTTTGACCGCATTTACAACGGCGTGGACTGGGGCTTTTACCCCGACCCTTGGGCGTTCAATCGGATGCACTATGATTCTGCCAGACGGACGCTTTACATCTTCGGGGAGCTGACAAGGCACAGAACGGGCAATGCGGAAACGGCAAAGCTCTTGCGGCAATACGGCGTGCAGGATACGGATTTGATTACGGCGGACAGTGCCGAGCCGAAAAGCGTTGCGGATTATCGAAGCTATGGGCTGTTCTGTCGTGGCGCAGTGAAGGGCCCGGGGAGTGTAGATTATTCAATGAAATGGTTACAGGCGTTGGTGCGGATTGTGATTGACCCGGTGCGCTGTCCCGATACGGCGAAGGAATTTACCGCCTATGAATATGACAGGAACAAGACAGGGGAGGTCATCAGCGGCTACCCTGACAGAGACGACCATCACATTTCGGCAGTAAGATACGCCTTAGAGCCTGTGTGGAAAAGGAGGGGGCAATAATGCGAAATTTTATCACTTGGGTAAAAGGGGTGTTGCAGATGTTTTTTCAGAGAGAAACGATAAAAAGGGCAGTCGGTGCGGAGGTGGCAATCAGCTCCGGAATGCAGGATGCCATCACGCTCTGGCAGAAGATATTCTGCAATGAGCCGCCTTGGTTAGATAAGAACACACAAACGCTTGGGTTAGCCGCTGCGGTGGTCTCGGAGATTGCAAGACTGGTTACTGTGGAATTTCACAGCGAAATCAGCGGCAATGGCAGGCGGGCGGCATCTTTGCAGGAAGGCTATGCTTTTGTGCTTTCCAGACTGAGAGAGCAGACAGAATTTGCGGCGGCAATGGGCGGCTTGGTATTCAAGCCTTACATGGACGGCGGAAGGATAGCGATTGATTTTGTACATGCGGACAGATTTATTCCGACAGCATACAACAGCCGTGGAGAAGTGACGGGTGCGGTGTTTGTGGAGCGTGTGAAAAAGGGGCGTGCATGGTACACCAGACTGGAAAGCCATCAGCTGACGGATGTGGGCTATACGGTGCAGAACAAAGCCTTTATCTCCTACCAAGAAGGAGAATTGGGTGTGCCTGCGGCTCTGACAAGTGTGGATGAATGGGCGGATCTGGAAGAAAGCTTTGTTTTGGGATACCGGAACGGGGACACCTTGGAGCGTCCTCTTTTTGTATATTTCAAGATGCCCTTTGCAAACCACATTGATGCGGAATCCCCTCTGGGCGTTTCGGTCTGTGCGAGAGCGGCAGGGCTGATGGAGCAGGCGGACAGGCAGTACAGCCGTATCCTATGGGAGTTTGAAGGCGCGGAGCTGGCGGTGGATGCCTCTGTCGGGGCATTGCAGGCGGATGGGAAAAGGCTGCCTGTCGGCAAGCAGAGATTGTTCCGCTCCTTGAATCTGGAAAAGGGGACAACCGGGGATTTATACGAGGTATTCAGCCCTGCAATTCGGGACGCTTCCCTGTTCAACGGCTTGAATCAGCTTTTGCGGCGGATTGAGTTTAACTGCCATCTGTCCTACGGCACATTATCCGACCCACAGAATCAGGAAAAAACAGCGGAGGAAATCCGCATGAGCAAGCAGCGCAGCTATGCGGCGGTCTGCAATATCCAGAAGTCCTTACAGACAGCCTTGGAGCATCTGGTCTGGGTAATGGACTACTACACAAGCCTGTATCAGCTTGCGCCCGATGGGGAATACGAGGTCACATTCAACTGGGGAGACGGCGTGCTGACGGACACAGGCGCAGAATATGCCCAGATGAAGGCTATGGTAGACAGTGGTTTCTTAAAACCAGAAGTTTTCCTGTCCTGGTACTTTGGTATATCTGAAGAAGAAGCCAAAGAAATGATGCCGGCGGCACAGGAGACCATTAGTTTTGAATAAAAAAAGACCAACCAAGCGGTCAGTCTTTCGGCTCATTCTTTTCTTGATATTCTTTGATGCATTTATAGACAAATTCTTTTAGCAATGTATTTGCAGTTTTGTCTTGTGTTTGAGCATATTCTTTGAATATAGTGGCGTCTTCTCGTTTTATTTTACAGCCGAGAGTAATCATATTCTCTTTATCCCAACGGTCATTCGCAGCTCGTTTTGCCTTGGAGGTTTTAGGAGTATCCGTGTAAATCACCTTCTTTCATAAATCTATTATACCATAAACAATAGTTGGTTAACAGTGTAAAATATACGAAAATACACTGTTAACTTTGGTTATTATGCTGATTGAAATACACTGTTAACCGTGATATACTATCATTGTAAGGCAGAGAAAAACTCTTACAGAAGGAAGTGAGGAAAATGGAAATGACAACAGCAGAGTTGAATCAGTACTTAGAGAATATCGCAAAGCTGATTGAAGCAACAGCAGAAAATGCCGAAACCGCCGCTAAAATCGTCAGAGACAGCAAGGTAAAGGCATAAAAAAAGAAACAGGTTAACGACGACCAATCACAAACCTGTTTCAAACCACAAAGGGTAGCCAGTGAGCCTTACCACTGGTTACCTTGATTATAACAGCAGTAGGGCTATAAATCAAGGAGGGTTTTATATGATGCATATTGAAAAAATGTGGAAAACAATCGAAAAAGCAGAAAAAGAATATATAGGCAAGCGAGATGGATATTGTATGTCGGCAAAAGAAATAGGCGCACTTATTGATTATAGCGAATCACATAAATATGAAGGAACATTTGCAGCTTTCAATCTCGGATTCATCAGAGGGGTTAGATGGGCAAAGGCGCAGGAAAAGAAGAAGGCTGTGAAAGCATGAATTATCCCAAACACCAATTTTTCAACGGAATCAAATTTACAAGAGATGAAAGAACAGGTTATTACTTGAACTCTACAATCCGAAAGCGGATGCACAGATATGTGTGGGAGTTTTACAACGGCACAATTCCAAAGGGATATGAAATTCATCACAAAGACCGCAATAAGGCGAACAATAGTATTTCCAATCTTGAGATTATGCAGAAGGGCAAACACAGTTCATTGCATTGTAGTGAGACGGTAAATAATGACTTGGAGAGAACAAAAGAAAATTTAGATAGGATTAGACCCTTGACGAAAGAATGGCATAGCAGTGAAGAAGGAAGAAAATGGCACGAGGAACATTACCAAAAAACAAGGGAAAGTTTTTGTCAAACTCGTTCATTTGTTTGTGAACAATGCGGAAAACCTTTTAACAGTACACAGGTCAAGAGTCGTTTTTGTTCAAATACCTGTAAAGCAAAATGGAGAAGAAGTAAAGGGCTGGATAATGAAAAAAGAATTTGCATTATATGCGGCAAGGAATTTGAAACAAATAAATTCAAAAAACAAAAGACCTGTAGTAGGAGTTGTGGGAACAAATTAAGGGGTCGAACTTTGAGATGCTAAAAGGCACCTCTTTTTCGTGGGGAGGAATATGAGAGTATGAAAAATTTCCTGATTTGGATAAAGGGGATGATAAAAATGCTTGTAAAACGGGGTACGGTGGAGGCTGTTTTTGGTGCGGAGGTGGCAATCAGCTCCGGAATGCAGGATGCCATCACGCTTTGGCAGAAGATGTTCTGCAATGAGCCGCCCTGGTTAGATAAGAACACAGAAACGCTTGGGTTAGCCGCTGCGGTTGCATCGGAGATTGCAAGACTGGTTACTGTGGAATTTCACAGCGAAATCAGCGGCAATGGCAGACGGGCGGCGTTTTTGCAGGAAGGCTATGATTTTGTGCTTTCCAGACTGAGAGAGCAGACAGAATTTGCGGTGGCATTGGGCGGCTTGGTATTCAAGCCCTACATGGATGGCGGAAAAATAGCGATTGATTTTGTGCATGCCGACAGATTTATTCCGACTGCCTACAACAGCCGTGGAGAAGTGACAGGGGCGGTGTTTGTGGAGCGTGTGAAAAAGGGGCGTGCATGGTATACCAGACTGGAAAGACATCAGCTGACGGATGCAGGCTATACGGTGCAGAATAAAGCCTTTATCTCCTATCAGGAAGGAGAATTGGGTGTGCCTGCGGCTCTGACAAGCGTGGATGAATGGGCGGATTTGGAAGAAAGCTTTGTCTTGGGCTATCAGAACGGGGACACCTTGGAGCGTCCTCTTTTTGTATATTTCAAGATGCCCTTTGCGAACCACATTGATGCGGAATCCCCTCTGGGTGTATCGGTCTGTGCGAGAGCGGCGGGGCTGATGGAGCAGGCGGACAGGCAATACAGCCGTATCCTATGGGAATTTGAAGGCTCGGAGCTGGCAGTGGATGCCTCTGTCGGGGCGTTGCAGGCGGATGGGAAAAGGCTGCCTGTGGGCAAGCAGAGATTGTTCCGTTCTCTGAATCTGGAAAAGGGGACAACCGGGGATTTATACGAGGTATTCAGCCCTGCAATTCGGGACGTTTCCTTGTTCAATGGCTTGAATCAGCTTTTGCGGCGGATTGAGTTTAACTGCAATCTGTCCTATGGCACCTTATCCGACCCACAGAATCAGGAAAAAACAGCGGAGGAAATCCGCATGAGCAAGCAGCGCAGCTATGCGGCGGTCTGCAATATCCAGAAGTCCTTACAGACAGCCTTGGAGCATCTGGTCTGGGTGATGGACTACTACACAAGCCTGTATCAGCTTGCGCCCGATGGGAAATACGAGGTTACATTCAACTGGGGGGACGGTGTGCTGACGGATACAGGCGCAGAATACGCACAGATGAAGGCTATGGTGGATGCAAATATCCTCAAGCCCGAAAAGCTGTTGGCGTGGTATTTCGGCATTTCCGAGGAGGAGGCAAAGGACTACATTCCTGTGCAGGATACGCTTGAGTTTGGGGAGTGATGAGGGATGCTGAAACCCGAATATTTACAGCGTGTGCCGGATGGCATGATAAAGCTGTACGCACAAGCTGAAATGGATATATTAGAAAATATGGCTGTAAGAATAGCTCACTATGGATATTGGATTCCTGCGGTGGAGCATCAGGCGAAAATGCTTGAGGAGGCAGGGATGGTGCGTGAGGAGATTCTGGCAAGGCTGAAAACGCTGACAGGCAGAACCGACAGGGAGCTGCGGCAGCTGATGCAGGAGGCAGGAGGGGCGGCACTCAAATCCGATGATGCGGTTTATCGCAGACAGGGGCTCCATCCGCCGCCTGTTTCGGCATCTGAGGACTTGCAGAAGATATTGCAGGCAGGATATAAGAAAACAGCGGGTACATTTCGTAATCTGACGTTGACAACGGCACACACCGCCGCACACCAATTTGCACAGGCACTTGACCGTGCCTATATGCAGATTACGCTGGGCGGCATGGACTACAACACAGCCATCCGAAGCACCATCAAGCAGCTTTCCGCTGAGGGCGTGGGGGCAATCCGATACCCGACAGGGCGGACGGATACCATAGAGGTGGCGGTCAGACGGGCGGTGGTAACAGGCGTGAACCAGACGGCACTTCGCTTGCAGGATGCCAGAGCGGACGAAATGGGTGCAGACCTTGTGGAGGTTTCCGCGCACGCAGGGGCAAGACCTTCCCATGCACAGTGGCAGGGCGGCATTTACAGCAGGAGCGGAAAAAGCAGGAAGTATCCCGATTTTGTGAAAACCACAGGCTATGGGACGGGCGCAGGACTGGGCGGATGGAACTGCTCACATAGCTTTCGCCCATGGTTCGAGGGGATGAGCCGCACCTATGATAAGGCACTGCTGAAGGAATATCAGGCGAAGGACTACGAGTATAACGGCGTAAAAATGACCGAATACGAAGCGTTGCAGGAGCAGCGGAGGATTGAGCGCGGTATCCGTAGGTGGAAACGGGAAAGGAACGCCATGCAGGCCGCAGGACTGGACAGCAGTGAGGCATCCGCCAAGATAACGGAATGGAACAGAAGGCAGAAGGATTTTCTGGAGCAGACGGGATTGAAGGCGGATGGGATGAGGGTTGCTGTGGGGAAAGGCAGTACGCCAAAAGAGGCAGAAAGAGTAAAAATGCTTGAGATAGCACAACAGAAGGCGTATAATAAAAAGCAGGAAACCTTGAAGAAAGAGGCGGAAAACAACGAAAAGATAAAGGAAATCCAAGAGCTGATACGTTCTGAGGAAACTATAAAAACAATCAATAAAGGCGCACAGAATAAGCATATTCCTTCGTCAAAAGGCTATATTGAGGGACGGAGTTATATTTTTGGCAGCATTGAAGATGCGCAGGAACTTGTAAATCGTTATTCCGGTACCGGAGAAATAAAACTGAGCGCAAAAGGCGAATGGACAAATAAAGAATTTGTTGTGGCAGACCATGAAATCGGCGTAGTGATTGACCCGAAAACAAAGGATGGTGTATCGACAAAAAGATTTGCAATCCATTATGGGAAAAAAGGAACGCACATTGTTCCGGCAAAGGAGAGAATGCAATGAAATTGTATGAGGCAGAAGGGAAAAAAGTTCGTATTACGATGCTTGATGGAGCAGTTTTTGAGGGTATGGCGTATGACTATACATCTTCACTGGATAATGAGCCGGAGCCGGAAAGCATTACAATCGACAGTATTGA
Source organism: uncultured Anaerotignum sp. (assembly GCF_934277605.1). GTDB lineage: Bacteria > Bacillota > Clostridia > Lachnospirales > Anaerotignaceae > Anaerotignum_A. Next base: position 9,296 of record NZ_CAKQVD010000039.1, on the reverse strand, counting down.
ACTATATGCACCCGAAATTGAGAAAATAGAAATATTAGACTGAAACCACCAACCGAAAGGAAGGTGGTTTTTTATTGCCCGGAATGGCGAAAAACTATCAAGGCGTGCGGAAAGAACCGTGAAAACAAACTGAAAGCTGAAAGGAGAACGAAGAATGAAAAGAGAGGACATTAAGAAAATTTTCCCCGATGCCACAGAGGAGCAGCTGAAGGGCTTACTGGACATCAACACAGCGGATATCGGTAAGGCAAAGGGGGAGCTTGAAGCAGTGAAGGCGGACTTGGAGAAAGCCAACGGCACCCTCAGGGAATACGAAACCACCATTGCAGACATGAAGAAATCCGCAGAAGGCAACGAGGATTTCAAAAAGAAATTCGAGGATCTGGAACAGCGGATTGCGGACGAGAAAGCCGAGGCGGAGAAGAAAGCCAAGGAAGAAGCGGAAGAAGCCGAGTATGCCAACCGCTTTAAGACGGTGGTCGGGGAGCAGAAATGGCGGGATGCACTGACGGAAAAGGCAGTCTACGCCGAATTTAAGACCGCCCTGCAGGATGAAGCAAACAAGGGCAAGGGGGACAAGGATATTCTGGCGGCTTTGACGCAGGACAAGGAATATTTCGCAAAAGACCCTGCAAGAGTGCCTGCCTTCTCCAGAGGGACAGGCTTTGCAGGCGGCGAGGTGGACGATGCGGCAGTCAGAGCGGCAATGGGCTTATCCCCCAAGAAGGACTAAGGAAAATCGAAAGGAGAACGAAACATGGCGAACAGCATTACTTTATTCAAAAAATACATTGACCTGCTGGACGAGGTCTATCAGAACGCGTCCGTTACCTCTGCGCTGGATGGCGATATGACACTGGTGCAGATGGGCGCAAACACAAACGAAATCGTGATTCCCAAAATCAGCATGGACGGTCTGGCGGATTATGACCGCAACGGCGGCTATGTACATGGGGATGTGACACTGACGAATGAAACCGTCAAATTCAATTATGACCGTGGCAGAAAATTTACGGTCGATGCCATGGACAACGAGGAAACCGCAGGGCTTGCATTTGGGAAGCTGGCGGCGGAATTCATCCGCACGAAGGTTGTTCCCGAAATGGATGCCTTCCGCTTTGCGACCTACGCAGGCACAACGGGCATTTCCAAGGCAACCGCAGGCACACTGGCGGATGGTGCGGCGGTTCTGGCGGCTCTGGTGGCGGCACAGAACAAAATGGATGAGGATGAGGTACCACAGGAAAACAGACATTTGTTTATCACACCCACCCTCCACAACATGATTTATGCGGTCGATACCACAAAATCCAAAGAGGTGCTCAATTCCTTTGCAGTTGTGCAGAAGGTACCACAGAGCCGTTTCTATACTGCCATTGACCTGTATGACGGCAAGACGGACAACAGCGGCGCAAGCGGTGCGAATGAGAAGGTCGGCGGCTTTGTGAAGGCAACTACAGGCAAGGAAATCAACTTCATGGTCATTCACAAGCCTGCACTGTTGCAGTATCCCAAGCATACGGTCAATAAGGTTATCTCTCCTGATGCAAATCAGGATAGTGACGGCTGGCTGTTCTTCTACAGAGCATACGGTCTGGCGGATGTATACGAAAACAAGGTTGCAGGGATTTATCTGCACCATAAGGCGTAAGGAGGAAAGGCATATGGCAAAAACAGTAGGCATGGGCGCAAAGCAGCCCGAAACAGCGGAACATAAGGAAATCGTAAAGCTGAAAAAGGAAAATGCCGCACTGAAAAAGGAGCTTGCGGCTCTGAAAAAGGAGCAGGAGGCACAGGAAAAGGAGCAGGCGGAAAAGCAGTAAAGGGGGAAAACGCATGATTTATGCGGATTTTTCGTATTACAAAGACACCTATTGCGGCGAAATGGCGGAGGGGGACTTTAAGCGTCTCTCCCGTTCCGCCTCTGCCTATCTGGACAGCGTGACATTTGACCGCATTCCATCCGTTACGGATGAGAAAATCAAGGAGAGTGTCAGAGAGGCGTGCTGTGCGGTGGCGGATGCGCTTTTGCGAAAGGAGCAGAGGGACGGCATTGCGGCGGAGAGCAACGATGGTGTTTCTATTACCTACACAACCGAGGGCAGTACGGAGGAACAACGGCTTTACCGCGCGGTGGTGATGTATCTCGGCAATACGGGGCTGTTATATCGGGGGGTGGAGTGATGCTTGCGTGTACGGAAACGATTACGCATATCCGCCTGCGGTATGACAGGAAAACGGATACGGATGAATATGTCTGCACTGCGATTCATGGCGTGAGCTGGTTCGGCAAGCTGATTGCCACGCCGGAGAATAAGGGCTTGACGGGTGCGGCGAAGATTACCGTCCGTATCCCTGAGGATGCCATGCCCGATATTTCCATCCGAAACGGAGATTTTATCGTGCGTGGTGCGGTGGATGCCATCGAAAAACAGGCAGACTTGAAGGGAATGGAATACTTTACAGTGCTTTCTGTCGGGGATAACCGCAGGAGCAGGCGAAAGGATTTGCGGCATTGGGCGGTGAGCGGTGCATGAAATTAGACTATGAGGTTAATATCAGCACAGCGAAAATCCTGCGGAGGTATGGTCTGGGCGAGGATAAGGCGGCACAACGCTTTCTGGCGGAGGACGTAGAACGGAAATGTCAGCCCTATGTGCCGATGTCGGCAGGCAGTGCCGCTCACATGGTAAACGCCGCAAGAGTGACGGCGGACAGCATTATCTATCCCGGACCGTATGCACATTATCAGTATGTCGGCGAGGTGATGGCAGGGCGTGCCCCGAAGCATTACACAGGGCAACCTCTGACCTATCACGGCGGTGCATTGCGTGGCAAGCAGTGGGACAAGCGGATGATGGCAGACCACGGCAATGAGGTCGAGAAGGACTTGGAAGGATATCTGAAAGGACGGGGCAAATGAAAAACATCATGGAGGAAGTGCGAAAGTTTCTGCGTACCTATCCGCCGCTTGCGGAAGGAAAGCTGCACGTTGATTTTCTGCCGGAGGAGGCGCAGAGCTATTCGGTAGAGGCAGTGCCTGCAAAGGAGATTGTGCGCTCCTATGTGGACGGCTCAACGGTACGGCAGTTTTTATTTGTGGTGGCAAGCAGAGAATTTTTCGGGGATAAAATCAGACAGCAGCTCGATAACCTCAGCTTTTATGGGGATTTCTCCGAATGGCTGCGTGAACAGACCATGGCAGGCAAGCTCCCCAATCTTGGCGAGAGCAGGAAGGTCATGCTGATGGAGGCAACCACAAGCGGCTATGCCATGGCGGCAGAGGCAAGCATGGCGAGATACCAGATTCAGTGCAGAATGGAATTTTTTCAGACAGGATAAGGAGTGAAAACAATATGGATGCAGTAATGAGATATCAGGTGGCGGATTATCTGAACACCGCAAAAAGCGGAACGGAAAGCTTTGCGCTGATGGGGGTTGGGTTTAATACCTTGGACGAATCCCCAAACGCACAGAAGGATTCCAAAACATACATCAATCAGAAAGCCCAGACCTCTACGATTAAAAGCTATCAGCCTGCGTTTGCGTTTGATTCTGACTTGATTGCGGACGAGGCGGCAGTGATGGCACTGTATGAAATCGGCAGAAATCAGCTGACGGGCGCAGAGGCCGAAAGGGACTATGTGAGAGTGGAGCTGTTCAAGCCTGTGGCAGAAACACCGAATACCTTTGAAGCAAGAAAGTTTAAGGTTGCGGTTGAGGTTTCCTCTATCTCCGGCGAGGGCGGCGGCGTGATGAAGGTAACAGGCAATCTGAACGGCGTAGGGGATTTCGTGGATGGCACGTTTAACACAGAAACCAAAAAATTTACACCGGCAGAATAAGGAAAGAAGGAGGAAAAAGAGATGGGAAAATTTGAGTTTCGCAAGCATGGGATTTTGCTTGATATCGAAGGGGTACAGGTGACTGTCCCCGCTACGGTAGAATATGCGAAAAAACTGGATGACGCAGGCGAGAAAATGAGAGCCTTCGGCGCACAGGTGAGGGGAGAAAAGGATGTCGAAAAGGGGATTGCTTTCATGCTTGACATTCTGGATGACCTTCTGGGCGAGGATACGGTGGATGCCATTACGGCGGAGAGGGATGTGGATATTTACGATTGTCTGGATCTGGTAATGTATATTTCCGAAGAAGTGCAGACCTACCACGCAGAACGGGCAAACAGCTACAAGAAGCCTATCCCCCAGAGCACACAGCCCTCAGCCCCCATGGCACAGGCGGCGGTTGAGAACAGAGCCGCACGCAGAGCCAGAGAGCGTGTGGAAAGAAGAAAGAAATGAAAGAGCTGCTGACAGGAAACTTACCTGTCTCTTTTTTGATTGGCGGCAGGGAATATCACATCTCCTCTGATTTTCGGACGATGCTGGAATTGGAGGAAATTTTTTACTCTGAGAAGCTGACGGACGAGGAGAAGGCGGAACAGGCATTGAAGCTGTTCTATGGCTGTATCCCCGAACCACTGGAGGAGGCGGTAGAGTGGTTGTGCTATTTCTGGAGCTGCGGCAGACAGGAGAAGGAAGGACGTGCCAAGGGCAATGGTGCAGCGCAGCCGCCGATTTATTCCTTCGCCCATGATGCAGGGCTGATTTATGGGGCGTTTCTGACGCAGTACGGCATTGATTTAAGCCGAAAAAGCCTGCATTGGTGGCAGTTTATGGCACTGTTTGAATCTCTGGAGGAGAACAGGGTGCTGAAGGAGGTCATGCGGTGCAGAGCGGTGGAAATCAAGGGGGATATGCCGCAGGCGCAGAAGGACTACTATAACGCCATGAAACGCAGATATGCCCTGCCCCTGCCTGAGCAGGAGGAAAGACGGCAGTCCGCCCTTGTTGCGGCACTGATGGGGGACGGCAAGGTGGATGAGGTGATGGCGTGCATGAAGAAAAAGTAAAATGCCCCTACTGCGGCTATGAAATGCCTGTTACATACAGCAAGGATGCTGTGTGCAAGGGGCTTTTTTTACGCTGTAAGGGGCGAAGGTGTAAGAAAACATTTGAAATCAAGATAAACGTGAAAGACATCAAGTAGAGCCTGAGCTGCCGATGATGTTCCATAGGGAAAGAGGTGGAACCATTGGCAGAAGACGGCTCTGTTGTAATTAAAATTAAGGGCGATGACAGCCCATTTCAGAAAGTACTGGGGAAAATCGGCAGTGCGGTAAATACGGCTGTAAAGGCGAGCGCTGCGGCAGTCGGTGCGGCATCCGCAGGCGTTGCGGCTCTGGGGACTGCCTGCATCAATGCCTATGCGGACTATGAACAGCTGGTCGGCGGTGTGGAAACACTGTTCAAGGACAGCGCAGACACAATTCAGACCTATGCGGATAATGCGTATAAAACTGCGGGCCTGTCCGCAAATGAATATATGGAAACCGTTACGAGCTTTTCGGCAAGCCTGCTGCAAAGTCTGGATGGGGATACGGAAAAGGCGGCTGCGGCGGCAGACCTTGCCATTACGGATATGGCGGATAACGCCAATAAGATGGGTACTGCAATGGAATCCATACAGAACGCCTATCAGGGCTTTGCCAAGCAGAACTATACCATGCTCGATAACCTCAAGCTTGGCTATGGCGGCACGAAGGAGGAAATGCAGCGTTTGCTTGCAGATGCGGAAAAGCTCAGCGGCGTGAGATATGACCTTTCTTCCTATGCCGATATTGTAGAGGCAATCCATGTGATTCAGACGGAAATGGGCATCACAGGCACAACGGCAGAGGAGGCAAGCACCACCATTCAAGGCAGTGTTGCCAGCATGAAAGCTGCATGGGCGAACCTGATGGTCGGCATGGCGGATGATACGCAGGATTTCGATTTGCTGTTAAGCAATTTCATTGAAAGCATCGGCACGGTGGCGGATAACCTTCTGCCCCGTATCGGCATTGTGATTGAAGGCATGGGGAAACTGGTTGCAGGCTTGGCACCGGAGATTGCATCCGCATTGCCGACACTGACGAATGAACTGCTGCCAAATCTGGTGGAGCTGGGGGTGCAGTCCATCAGTGCACTGGTGCAGGGCATACAGGAGAACGGCGACAGCCTTGCGGCAGGGGCGTTATCCATCGTAGGGACGCTTGCGGAAGGCATTGCGGAGCTGCTTCCGATGGTGGCGGATACGGCGGCAAGCCTTGCGGTTTCTCTGGCAGATGGGCTGACGGAAAGCCTGCCGAATATCATCCCTATTGCAATCGAAACGATTTCGACACTGGTAGAAAATCTGACGGAAAACGCAAATACTGTCATTGACGCAGGAATCCAGATTATCCTTGCATTGGGCGAGGGGCTGATTGCCGCCCTTCCGCAGCTGATCGAAACCATACCGCAGATTGTCATCAACATTGCGAATGTCATCAATGAGAATGCTCCAAGACTGATAAAGACGGCTTTATATCTCATCGGTCAGCTTGCAATAGGATTGATAAAAGCAATCCCTACGCTGATTGCAAATATCCCGAAAATTATTCATGCGATTGTGGAGGCATTCATGGCATTCCAATGGCTGAATCTGGGGAAACAGCTGATTGAGGGGGTTGCGAATGGCGTAAAAAAAGCCGGAGAATCCATGGCAACGGCGGCGAAAAATACTTTTTCCAAGTTCAAAAGCAAACTGGCGGGCGTTGAAGTTGCAAGCGAGCTGAAGAACATCGGAAAACATATCATTGATGGTATTGTCAGCGGCATCAAAAACAGCCTGTCAAAGATTGCAAATATTGCCGGAAAGATAAAGGATACTCTGCTTTCCAAGCTGAAGGGGCTGTTTAAGATTGCATCCCCCTCCAAGCTGATGAAGGAGGAGGTCGGCGCATATATCGGCGAGGGTATTGCGGTCGGCATTGAGGAAAGCGGACAGATGGCGGTGGATGCTGCGGAAACTGTTGCGAATGGCATTATAGATGCGTTTGCCGGAACGGAAACAGCTGTAGAATACGCCAGAAGAACGGCACAGAAGGTCGGGGATGTTCTGGAAAGAGAGCTGACCAAGCAAAATGCGGCTTTGCAGGAAATGCAGAAGCAGGCGGATGCACAGCAGGCGGCGGAGGAACTGGCAGACCATAAAAAGCAGCTGGCGGAGAAAAATGCGGAGCTGAATAAGGCGAAGAAAAAAGACCGCCAGAAGATTCTCAAAGAGATTGCCGAAATCGAGGATACCTGGAATAAGAAGCAGGCGAAGGCAGAGAAAGCCGCTGAACAGCAGGCGTTGCAGGAGAGAATTTCCCTGCTGAAGCAATTCCAGCAGAAATACGAAGCCGCTCTGGACACCATCGAGCGCAAGCAGGACAGCCTGCAAAGCAAGCTTGCCGATTACGGAGAGTTATTCGAGCGTGTGAAAACGGAGGACGGCAAGGAGCTGTTCCAACTGGGCAACCTCAAGGATGACATCAAGCAGCTGGAAAAATACGGGGATGCACTCGACAAGCTGAAGGAAAAAGGCATTTCTGACAGCCTGATGAGCGAGATTGCCGGCATGGGTGTCGGGGATGCGCTTGACTACATGAACAAGCTGCTTTCCATGTCTGATACGAAGCTGGACGAGTATGTTTCTCTGTTTGAGCAGAAGCAGCAGATGGCGCAGGGCGTTGCGGAAAAATTCTACAAGGGCGAATTTGATGCCTTGGAGAAAACCTACACCGGACAGCTGCCGGAGTTTCTGGCAGGCGTGAAAACTGAGCTTTCCAACGTAGGCACAGCGGTGTCCGAGAGTATGCAGGCAGTCAGTGCGGAGGGTGTTTCCGAAGGGATTGCGGAGCAGCAGCCCCTTGTTGCAGAGCAGGCAAAGCAGCTAACCGAAACAGCGAAGGAAGAAATCGCAGGCTATCAGACGGATTTTAAAGCCGTTGGGGAAAGCCTGATGGAAGGCGTTGCAAAGGGTGTGCGTGACGGGCAAAGTGGTGTTGTCAATGCAGTTGCGAAGGCATTACAGGCGGCAGTGCGTGCGGCGAAGAAGGAAATGGACATCAACAGCCCCTCTCGTGTGATGGCGAAAATCGGCGATTACATGGCGCAGGGTGTCGGCGTGGGTTGGTCTGACCGCATGGACAGTGTTTCGGATACCATCAGCGGCAGCCTGTCCGATGGGTTCAGCCGCAGAATGTCCGATGCGTATGAGAAAATGCGTGCCGCCATGAATCAGAACATGGTGCGCCTGCGTGGGGATATTGCCGTTCAGCGTGGCGGGGATACGTCCTATATCACAAAGACGGTCAATCATACAGAAGGAAATACGGTGCTGCAGATTGAGCATTTCCATAATGACAGCAAGGAGGCAGTGCCGAGTCTGATGCAGGAGATGGAATTTTCCCGCAGACGCAGAGCCATGGCAAAGGGAGGTGCATAAATGGGTTGGTTTCATTTTAAAGGAAAGGACAGCCGAGACTTCGGGATTCTGATTTCTGCCGCACCCGAGAAGGTCAGAGCGGAGAGAAGGGTGGAGCAGGTTACCATTCCCGGCAGGAGCGGAGATTTGACGATGGACGAGGGGACGTATGCGCCGTATGTGCTTTCGGTGGAATGCAGCACCAGAGGGAGCGAAAATCTGGATGAAATACTGGCGTGGCTGGACGGTGCGGGAGAACTGATTCTCTGCACCGAGCCGGATAAGGCTTTTCGGGCCTCCATCTATAACAAGATTTCTGTTGCGGATATGATTTATCTGTATAACAGCTTTCTGTTGCAGTTTCGGGTGCAGCCCTTCAAATACAGCGTCAATGCCGCAGGGGATGCTTTGGAGCTGACCGCCCCGACCACCATCCGCAACAGTGGCACAGTATACAGTGAACCGCTCATTACGGTTTATGGCAGTGGGGATATTATGCTGAACATCAACGGCAATTCCTACCCGCTGCGGAATGTGCAGGAAAGCATTACGATTGACAGCGAAATGATGGAGGTGTTCAAGGGAAACACCAACCAGAACAGCAAATATGGCGGTGCGGATTTCCCTCGCTTTGAGGTCGGGAAAAACGAAATCAGTTGGACGGGGAATATCAGCAAAATAAAAATACAGCCCCGTTGGAGATGGCTGTAGTTGTCGAAAAATGAAATTTATGGTATGCTGTAAGCGAGGATTATCGCTTGGCGGTTCAGTCACTCTCTGAAAAGGGGGTGATATCTATGGTTACATATACTGATTTATTTCAATATAGCTTAGTAATCATTGGAGTTATCACCTTATGCTTTCTGCATAAGAAATGATAAAAAATGACCGCCTAACAAGAGTTAGACGGTCTGAAACCTTAACTTAGGACTGACCGCCCTACCAAAAGCGGTAATCCTTTT
>NZ_CAKQVD010000038.1 GCF_934277605.1 uncultured Anaerotignum sp. | reverse complement strand
CTCGTCTGTTTATTCCTCTGTCTTAGCAAGTCGAAATCCTGATTTCGACTTAGGTGTCGACTTTGTCGACACCTTGAAGCACAAATCTCACGATTTGTGCCTGATTTCGACTTATGATTACTGCACCAAAGCCAAAACCTGTTCTACGGGTGCATAGACCTCGCCATCCACATAAAAGCATTGGATACCGCTTTCCTTGCCGCCGACCAAAAGCTTGAAATCCGCCTTTTTGGTAACCAAATGGCCGCTATGGTTCATCAGCATTTCATTGCCCATGATATCGAGGCGTTTGCCGATGCCAAGATTCAGCGTTGCCGCCTGCTTATTATAATCGGCGGAGAATTTTTTGCCAAGCTCCGCCATCTGTCGCAGCGGTGCATAATCGGTGCCAAGGATATTGAGGGTGGTCAGCTTTGCCGCCTTGCCGCTGACCGTGACGTTTTTTTCTGTGGTTTGGATGCTGTTTTGCAGACCAACCCAGCTAAGCTCATAGGGCTTAATGCGGTCGGTATAGACACCGTCTGCGCCTGCCTGAAGGACATCCTGCAGCTTACGATAGCGGTTGATGGTGTGCGCATAGACCTTCAGCCCCTTTGCCTTCAGCTTACCGATGTTGTCCTTTGTTGCCCGATCCACATGGATGGTTACGGTATCAATGCCATTTGCCGCACAGAAGGATGCAATATCGTCATAGTTGGGGTTGGTATAAAGATAAAGCGTGAAAATCCAATTTTCAAAGGGATAGATTTCCTTGATCCAGCTTAGCATTTCTTCGTTATAAATCTGCGGGATAATGCGTTGCAGCACCTCCGGCGCACCGATATTATTTGCGATATTGACTAAATCACGAAATTGCCTTTGCACCTGTGCCTTATCCGTGGTTTTGGTATCCGTGACCAGATACATATCGGAATATTCCTGCATGAGATAGAGCAAATCCACGGCTGTCATGGGAGTCTGCTCATAGACCGCAGGGGTTGCGGCATAGGTTTTGCTATCCATCACCAGCTTGCCCTTCGGCTCGATTTCCAAGCGATAATAGGAGCCATCGGCTTCAAAATCATGACGGACAACCAGAACACCATCCGAGGTATATGTAAAATCCGCCTCTACGGCACGAAAGCCGTTTTGCCATGAGGTTAGGAAGGCTTCCTTGGAATTGGTTTCGATTTTCCCATCCGCCTCCCCCAAGGCGTGTGCAATCAGCGGATTTTTGCTCTGCCAATCTGCCGCCCAGGCCGGCTGCACCGCAGAAACACCCAGCATGGCCGCCATGGCAAATGCCGTTAATCTTTTTCCGTTCATTTTTCTTCTCTCCGTTTCTTTTTCCAAGCTTTTCCAGCACAAAAAAGCAGAGATAGCCCACTACCTCTGCCTTTTGTATTTCTATTATTCGTCTTCGTCATCGAACAGGTCATAGAATGTGTTGGACACCTTTTCAAAGTCATCATCGCTTTCGATATTCAAAAGCTCAATACCATCCTCGTTTTCCTTATATTCATACAGGAGAACGGTTTCATCCTCCAGAGGCAGCAATGCGATATATTCCTTATCTGCAATGCCATCCACTGCAAACACACCCAAAATGCCACATTCCATTTCTGTATCATCATCCAATGTGAGAGTGATGGTTTCCATTTCCATTTCTTCGTGCAAATGATCTTCATGATCGTGACCGCAGCCACATCCGCAAGTTTCGCTCATTCTTGAATCCTCCTTAAAATTATGATTTTCTGCCGAAAGACAGAATTGTTCATGCTATATATGATAACCGATAATTGTGCTTTGGACAATTATTTTTTTTGACTTTTCTGACGGTTTGCCTCTTTTTCGGCAAGTTTTTTCGCTTTTTTGGCAAAGAAGCCCAAGCCATCCTCCGCAGACCTTCCTTTTTTGCCCTTTTTGCCCTGCTTTTTGGGCGGTTTTGCCATAGAGAAGGGCTGTTCCTTCGCTTTTTTCTTCTTGGATTTTTTTGGTGCGCCGCCGGCTTCGATGACAAATTCGCCGAAATCCTCTAAATCGTCAAATTCGCCCCAGCCTTCGCCCTCTACCCATTTATCCTCAATGACGGGCTTTTTCTTTTTGATCGGCTTGATGATGTCTTTTTTTGTTTTTTGGCTATCGACCAGCTTCCCGAAGGACATTTCCTTCTGCTGAAATTGCAGTCCCCATGTTTTTTCATAACGATGAATCCATTTCCGCTCATAGGGGGTAACAATGGTGATGGCGGTGCCTTCCTCTCCCCTTCTGCCGCAGCGGCCCGCACGATGCAGATAGTGTGTCGGCTCCTCGGGGACATCCAGATTGATGATGTGCGTGACACCCTCGATATCCAGACCACGAGAGCCGATATCGGAGGCAACGAGGACATGGATGCGTCCTTCACGAAAGCCATCCATGGCGTTTTTACGCTCCTGCTTGCTTGCCTGCCCATAAATGCCTGCCGCCTGTATGCCATGATAATTGAGCTTATCCACAGTGACCTCTATATTTTCGGGGTTATTGAGGAAAACCATGCACTTTTCGGGCTTTTCGCCTGCGAGAATTTTACGCAGATTGGCAAACTTTTCCCGATGCGCCGAAAGGATATAATAATGATGGATGCCCTTGGGGACAATGCCGCCGCTTTTTGCCTCCAAATCAACGGCATTCGCCTTCATCATGCTTGCTGCCTTCGCCTTGGCTTCGCCGCTGACTGAGGCGGAAAGCAGAACAATCTGCCGCTCCTTCAAGGTGGTTTTGATGACTGCGGCAACATCCTCCACGTTACCGTCATCCATAAGGCGGTCACCCTCATCGAGGACGATGGTTTTTACCATGTGCGCCTGTATTTTTTTCTTACGAATCAAATCGAGGATACGCCCGACAGAGCCGACAACAATCCTTGGCTTTGCTTTGAGCTTTTCTATCTGCCTGCCAATGCCTGCCGCACCGATGAGCAGCGCACAGCCTGCCGCAATGCCGGAATTTTCCTGCAAAAGCTCCGCCTGATGATAGACCTGTGCCGCCAATTCATGTGTGGGGGTGAGGATGATTGCCTGTGTGCCTCTGCTGTTCATATCCAATTTCTCGAAAATGGGCAAAAGATATGCCAAGGTTTTGCCGGAGCCTGTTTCGGAACGACCGATGACATCCTTCCCTGCCAGAATTGCGGGAATCATTTTCTGTTGGATTTCCGTGGGGGCTGTGATGCCCTGCTTTGCCAAGGCTTCACACAGAGCCGCACGCAGCCCCAATGCTTCAAATGTATGTTCCATAAATACATCCTTTCTTTTTTCGATGCAGAAGTTATGCCCCCCATAAATAAAATCCTTCTGATACTGCGGAAAGGTTTGGGAAACGACTGTTCATTACTTTGCAACGCAAAGCAGGCTTCGCCTGCCGCCCCTTCTTGGGCGGTAAGTAGTTTCCCGACTGGAATTCGCAGTCGGAATTTACTTCCTGAGAGGAAAACAGTAATGCACGGGGAAGATAAACCCCGCCGCTGTGGGCGGCTTTGCGAAGCAAAGTGCTGACAAAGTTTCAAGGCTTCAGCCGATGGAACTCATCTGTTTATTCTTCTGTTTTAACAAGTCGAAATCCTGATTTCGACTTAGGTGTCGACAAAGTCGACACCCTCTTTCCTTAAATGATACTGATTTTTTCAAAATAGTCAAGGATACCGCAATAAACCGCCCATGCAAGCCGTTCCTGATAGGCGGTATCATTGAGCAGACGCTCCTCCTCCGCATTGGAAAGAAAGCCGCACTCCACGATGACCGCAGGAATTTGGGTGGTACGCAGAATATAATACTCCTGATTTTCCTTTGCCATGCGTGCGTTATTTTCATCCAGACGGGCACGCAGGCTTTCCTGCACACATTCCGCCAGTACCTTGCCCTTTTCACTGCTTTTATGATAGAAAACCTGTGCGCCCCTTGCCTTTGCCGAGGGGAAGGCATTTTGATGAATGCTGACGAGGATATCCGCTCCTGTTTGATTGGCAATGCGCTGCCGCTCCGCCATATCCGTTTTTTTCGTTCTGCCAAGTGCAGCATCTGTATTGCGGGTGAGAATGACCTCTGCGCCGCCCTGCTCAAGATATTCCGTCAGCCGTTCGACAACAGCGAGATTCAGCATTTTTTCATTTTCGCCATGGGTGCCCATTTTGCCGGGGTCCCAGCCGCCATGCCCTGCATCCAAAACGATTTTTACCCCTGTCATAGAGAACATTGCCCTTGCTTCTTTGCACAATGCCGCCGCAAGCATACACGCACCAAGGATGCAAAGACAGCAGCACAAAATGAGCCGCTCTCTACGCAAAAAAATCCCCTTCATCCTACCGCCTCCTTTGATACTTAAAGGATATGTAGGGGAAGGGGAAAAGATTGCAAAATTATTCTTCCGCAAATTTATTCTTCCGCAAGGGCAACGGCACGCACAGGTGCGCCATCCGCATTTTCATAATTCAAGGGCAATGCCGCAAAGAGAAACAGGCCTTTGCCGATTTTATCCAAATTCGTGAGGTTTTCGATAATCACGATATCCCTTTGGGACAAAAGCAGACGATGGCGTGTCAGCCCTTCATCTGCGATGGGATCAATGCCGATGGTATCAAAGCCAAGCCCCTTTTTGCCGCTTTCCAGTGCATAGCGGCAGACCTCCAAGGAGGGAACGGGATAATCCCCGAAATATTCCGCTTTGCCCCAATAGCTGCTCCAGCCTGTATCAAAGAGCAGGAAATCCGCCTCATCCGCAAGCGGACGGACGGGAGCAAGTGTCTCCATACCGATTTCCTCCCCTGCGCCATAGCCTCGGCAGGAAATGACCAATGCCTTGCCGACAAACTGCGCCGCAGGCATTTCATTCAGCCTTGTTCCTTCGCCAAAAAGATGAAAGGGGGCATCCATGTGGGTGCCTGTGTGCGAATAGAAGGAGAGCAGGGTTTCCCGAAAGCCATCCGTTTCATAGGTGTTGGCTACCGTCAAATGCGGCGGCTCCGTACCCGGATAGACGGGCATGGACGCTGTAATCAGCTGTGTCAAATCAATCGTTTTCATATTGCACTGCTCCCTTCTTTTGTATCATAAAATTGCTTTTAGCTCAGCTTTTCCTTATAGACATCATAAATATCCAAGGTGGTGCCGTTCATCAGCATTTGATATTCCTCCCACGCCAAATCATACGCATAGGCGGCGGCGGAACGCTGCATTTCCACCTGCTCAAATTGCAGCTGCAGTGCTTGCAGCTCTACGGCGGAAATCAAGCCAAGCTTTGCGGATTTCTGCTGTTGCTCCCATTGGATTGCCGCCTTGCTATAAGCCTCCATTTGGGTTTGATATGCCGCACCTGCCGCTTGGATGGCATCAAGCTTGTTTTTCAAATCATTGGCGATATTGACCTTCTGCTCCTCGGCGGAAACATCCGCAAGCTCCATATCCACACGGCTTGCCTTCAGTTGTCCATCATAGCGGCCATCCTTTTTGGAATCCCGCTCTGCCTGCTGCTTATCTCTATAAATCGTTTGGAGCTTATAGTTTTTATCGGTGGCGGTTTTCAACAGCTCCTCATCATAGGCGGGGGCCGCCTCGATGGTGCGGCTCAGCTCGGGGGGTGTGATAATCAGCTCCTCATCCAAGCCCCTACCCATCAAATCATTCAGCTGACGCTTCAAGAGGGTTAAGCCGTCCTTGGCATCCTGCAGCTCCTTTGCGCCCTCGGAAACGGCAATCCTTTTCTCGGAAAAATCTGTGCCTGTGCTAAAGCCCAATGCCTGCTTTTTCTCCTCGATTTGACAGACACGCTCCAAGAGGGATTGCTTTTGGGTGAGCAGATTGACACCCTTTTCCACCTGCACGGCTTTTGTTACCAAAAGCTGTGTGACGGCAAGGGATTCATTTTCCCAATCCTCTTTGGTTTTATTCAAATCCAGCTTTGTGTTTTTCAACTCTGTCTGCTGATCCTCCAGGGTTTCCCGCTGTCTATCGGCAACATTATCCACGAGGGTTTCCATGCCGCTTGCGGTTTTGACTGCACCGGAGAGAAGGCCGCTTGTGATGCCTGCCCAAAGCTCATCGGATGGGGTTTTTAGTTTACCCTCCTCCAGTTTTGCCAATGTGCCAGTGATTGCATCCTTCCCTTGGCTTGCAGAGGCACTTGCATCTCTTCTTGCGTGCGCCGCCTTATCCTGCGAATCCTTCAAATCCTCCAAGCCGTCATCAATGGCACTTAAGCCTGCCTTGACCTTCTCCTGATTGAGCGTGAGGGTGGTTTTCAGACGGTTATTTTTTACCACAAGCGCCTGAATTTCCTTTAAGGTCATGGCTTTTGTTTTGCTTTCCTCGGCGTTCTGCGGTGCTTCCGTTTTTTCCTCCGCCGCAAATGCCGGCACTGCCGCACCTGCCGCCAATGCGCCTGTGACGAGAAGCGCACACGCCTTTTTATATGGATAGAATTTCATATTCCTGTACTCCTTTCTTATGCCTGCAACGATGCAGAGCCCTGCACTGCCGTGCTTTTCTTTTTTTCGATTCGCTTAAGCCGAAGCTGCCAAATGACACAGCTCAGCCCCAAGCAGACCGCAATGATGCCGCACAAAATGAGCATTTCCTCCTTCACTTCCGCAAAGCCACAGCCAATCAGCGCCACATCGCGATAGCCGATGACGAAGTGTGTCAGCGGAAAGACCTGCCCGATTTTTTGATAGAAGGCGGGCAAAGCCATGGTTGGCCATGTGTAGCCGCTGAGCACCAGAGAGGGAGAGGTGAACACCAGTGAGACAGAGGTTGCCACAATGGGATTTGGCATGACTGCGGAAAAGAACTGCCCCAGGGCAACAATCGACAGCAGAAACAGACTGCTATAAGCAAGCCAAACCGCCATGCTCCCTCGCATGGGGATGTGATAGCCCCAACGGATGACGGCGGAGCAAAGCGCCCACGACAGCAGAGAAATGAGAAAATAGACCAAGCTTTTGACAAGCACCTGCATAGGTGCGGACCTGCAAACGCTCTGCATTTCCTCCAAATGACCGCTTTCCTTTTCCCTTACCAGAGAGATTGCCGCAAAATAAATGAGCACCTGCTGGACGGTTGCGGCAACGAAGCCGAACACAAGGAAATAGCCGAAGTTATTGGTGGGGTTATACCACTGGCGTGTATAAAAGCTGACGGGGTTCATGGCGGCAAGCGCCTCATCCACCGTTTTGCCCTTTGCAACCAGACTTTTGACTGCGATTTGCGTGGAGATTGTCCCCAAGACCTCAGAGCCCTTGAGGTTGATGGCACTGCCATAGCCCATATTGACGGCACTGGAGCCGAGAAGCACCTCTGCCTGCTGCCCGAGCTGAAGCCTTCGTGTGAAATCCGCAGGGAAAATCAGACAGCCGACAATTTCGCCATCCCGCATGGCCTCGGCAATTTCATCCTCATCGTTATAATAGCCGACAACATCAAAATAGGGGGATTGGCGGAACGCCTCCACCACCTCTCTTGTCTGCTTGGTGTAGCTATAATCAACCACACCCATTTTTAAATCCGAAAAATACCCCTTTGCGTAGCTGCTGCCGCAAAGACAGGTAACAAAAATCGGCAAAAGAATCATCAAGACCAGAGAACGCGGGCGTTTGAGCAAATACCTCCATTCTCTGAAAAACAGCTTGACTGCGCCCTTCATGCCTGCACCTCCTCTCCTGCCTTCTGCTTTTTCTCCGCACGAAGCACCTGCCACACAAAGACCGCAAGGCTGAGCGCAAAGGCACCTGCACCCAAAAGCAGCAGCATGGCTTTGCTATGCAGGAGAGAGGCCCGTTCAAAGCCAATCCCCATCAGTACGATATTACGGACAGGGCTCATAAAATGCGTGACGGGCAGGAAATCCGCAAGCTGCACCAAGAGGGCAGGCATTTCCGTATGCGGCCAAGAAAAGCCGGACAGCACGAAAAACGGATAGGTCAGCGCCATGAGCCACTGCATTGCGTGCAGTGCATTTTTACAAAACAGCCCCAAAAGCGCACCGAAGCCAAGCAGACAGAACACAAAGCAGCCGCTCAGAAGCAGCAAATCCGCCTGACTGCCACGCATGGGGAAATGATAGAGTTTCATAATGACGAACAGGTTCAGCAGAAGATTGAAGAAGCCTGCAACGCCATAGAACAGCATTTTATCGAAATAATAGAGGATACACTCCCGCTTCGGCAGGGTGCCTGAGAGAATCCCCTGTTTTTTTTCATCTGCAAAGGAGCCTGCCACCGCAGAGAGAAAGAGCTGATGAAAGACCAAGGAGGTCAGCCCCAAGCCCAGATACATGAGATAGCTGAACTGCGGATTGAACCACGGACGCAAAACCGTGGAGATGGGCATGACCTTTGCCGTACCCTCCGCAATGCTGCTGCCGCCTGCCACATAGCTTTTGACGGCAATCTGAGAGGAAACGGTTTTCACGACCTGCATGACGGAGACAACCGCACTGTTGCCGACAAGGTTATTGGTGCTGTTGATGCCGACAAGCACCTCTGCCTGCTGCCCAAGCTGGAGGGAGCGGGTATAATCCTCCGGAATGACAATGATGCCCTCAACCTCGCCCTCTGCCATTTTCTGCTTCGCCTCATCCAAATCCTGCAAAACAAGGGGGACGGTGAAACGATCCGATTCATCGAAGGCACGAATCAGCTCTCTTGTTTTTGCCGTGGCGGACATATCCACCGCCGCCAAGGGAATATGGTTGACGATGCCGTTTTGAAAGGCACCGCAGACCACAATATTCATCAAAAGCGGGGCAACGAGGAACATGAAGATTCCCCGCGGCTCCTTTATCAAGAGCCAAAGCTCCCGAAAAAGCCCCTTAAAAAATTTCAAAATCATTTTTTCTCACCTGCTTTGTCCAGGTCTACCTTTACGAGCATTCCCGGATAGAGCATGATATCATCCTCATCGGAAAGGGCGATTTTCACTTCGTATGTAACCACATCCTGATCGTTCAGCTCATTGGTGGATTTCTTTGTTGCAAAATCGGGGCTTTTAGAGATATTGACAATCTTACCATGGAACACGGTATCGGGGTGTGCCTTACTGGTTAAGGGAATCTGCTGACCGACCTTCAGCTTGCCGACGGTGTATTCATCCACATTTGCCGTTACCCAACGGTCACTGAAATCTGTGAGGGTGACGATGGTGGTGCCTGTGCCAATCAGCTCGCCGACAGAGGAGGAAATCATGGTGATGGTGCCGCGGCAGGGAGCAAACTGAGAGGTCTGCCCCAGATTGAGATTGACCTCAGCCAAAACGCCCTTTGCCGCCGCAAGCTGCCCATTTGCCGCCTCATACTGCGCCTTTGCCGCCTGATGCTGTGCCTCCGCCGCTGCAGCATCCAATCTTGCCGCCTCAAGCTGTGTGGTCAGCTTATCCATATTATCCTGAGAGACTGCATCCATTTCATACAGCTCCTGATATTTTTTATATTCCGTTTCCAAGAGGCTGACATTGGCATTTGCCTTTTCCACAACTGCCGCCGCCGCATCTGCCGCATTTTTCGCCGCCTTCACCTGACCTGCCGCCGCCTTTTCGGTTGCGGAGGCCTGTGTCTGCTTAACCTCTACGTCTCTTTTATCTGTGGAAAAGAGCAAATCGCCCTCATTGACCTCCTGCCCCTCCTCGATGGGAATATCTGTGATATAGCCGGGGATTTTGGCACGCACATAGACCTCCTTACATTCCACTGTGCCTGTGACAAAATTGCCCTGCTCCTCCTCCGCCTTTTCTGTTTTTGTGCCGCAGCCGCCAAGTGCAAGGCAGCCTGCCAATAGCAGTGCCACTGCTGTCTTTTTTCCGTTTCCCATTCTATTCTTCCTTTCTTTTTTTCTGATTTTTATGCTTTTTTCCGTTGATTTTTTCGTTATGCAACGGGAAGCAACAGCTTTAACATCGGGTGCATGATTTTTTCCGACAGTGCCATCATTTCCTCCTTGGACAGAGGCATTCCCTCCGCAAGCCACTGCTTGACCATGCCCACTGCACCGCAGGAAATGAAATGGCGGATATAATCCATTTGGTGCGGCTCATTTTCCAAGCCACGCTCCTGCCGCAGCCTTTGCCCCTTATGCTTCATAATCTCCGTCAGCTTTTCGGCAAAGCAATCGCTATGCGGATTCAGAAACAAACAGCGGCAAAGGTTCTGATTTTCTATGATATAATCGCAAATTTTGCCGGTCAGCGCCGTTTCCCAAGCAAAATCCTCACGAAACGGTGTTTCCTCGAGCATACAGGCAAAGCCGCTTACGGTTTCCTCCTCCAGCTCCTCCAACAAATCGAACACGTTATTATAATGAAGATAAAAGGTGGCACGATTGAGATCCGCCTGCTCCGTAATATCCTTTGCGGTTATCTCCGGGAAGGGCTTTTCCTGCATGAGCGCAATGAGCGCCTCCCGCATACGCATTTTGCTCCGTATGACTCTGCGGTCCTGTTTTTCCATACTGCTTTTCCCTCCCTTCCCCGATTTTTTCATTATCCCTATCATAGCACGCAAGCGGAAGATAATCAACAATTTTCGTTAAATAGAATGTTTTTGATTATTTTTTTCATGTATTTGATTGTATGCAATAGACATTGCGCTGAATTGTTTTTAGCTCAAAGACATCTCTCTGTCATTTTTACCAGACTTTTCTTTTATCCGACAAAAAAATTTGCCCCATCCTCCAAAAATGTGAGGTGGGACAAAAAAATCCCATTTTTCGATTGACGAGAAAAATAAAAGTGCTATAATTTCCCTATCGACAATGACCGCTCAATGCGGACATCTGTCTATATTATAAAACAAGGAGGCTTATCTATGGAAAAAAGAGTATACAACTTCTCAGCAGGTCCTTCCATGCTGCCCTTAGAGGTACTGGAGCAGGCACAGCGTGAGCTGGTCTGTTACCCTTCAGCAGGGATGTCAGTGATGGAGATGAGCCACCGTTCAAAAATCTTTGAAGGCATTTTGGAAAAAGCAAAGGCAGATCTCAAGGAATTGATGCACATTCCCGATAACTATAAAATCCTGTTTTTGCAGGGCGGCGGCTCAACGCAGTTTGCGATGATTCCCCTGAACCTGATGAACAAAAACAACAAGGCGGATTATGTGATTACAGGGCAGTGGGCGAAAAAGGCGGCGGCTGAGGCAGAGCGTTACGGCAAGGTGAACATTGTTGCTTCCTCAGCGGATTCAACCTTCGACCACATTCCATCACTGGATTCTTCCAAATTCGACCCCGAAGCGGATTATTTCTATATCACATTGAACAACACCATTTACGGCACACGCTGGACGGAGCTTCCTGACACAGGCAATGTGCCTTTGGTGGGCGATATGTCCTCTTCCATTCTCTCGCAGGAGATTGATATTACCAAATTCGGTCTTTTGTTTGCAGGGGCGCAGAAAAACCTCGGCCCTGCCGGTGTAACGGTTGTTATCGTGAGAGAGGATTTGTTGGGCAACGCCATGGATTTCACACCGACCATGCTGCGTTATGATATTCACGCAGAAAATAATTCTCTTTACAACACACCCCCGACCTACGGCATTTATTTTATGGGCCTGGTTTTCGATTGGGTGAAACGGCAGGGCGGCGTTGCGGCCTTGCAGAAAATCAATGAACAGAAGGCAGCCATTCTCTATGATTTCTTAGACCAATCCGCACTGTTCAGAGGCACTGTTGTGAAGAAAGACCGTTCTTTGATGAACGCACCCTTCGTGCTTCCGACAAAGGAGCTAGATGAAAAATTCATCAAGGAGGCCAAGGCGCAGGGCTTTGAAAACCTGAAGGGACACCGCACTGTCGGCGGCATGCGTGCAAGCATGTATAACGCAATGCCCATCGAGGGTGTGGAGAAATTAGTGGAATTCATGAAGAAATTTGAGATGGAAAATAAGTAAATCCAAAAGGGTCGTGGCAAGCGGCCCTTTTCTTTATATCGAAAACAAAACAATCAAAAAAAGGAGTATTAGGATTATGTATACCATTCGTACCTTGAATAACATTGCAAAAACAGGCTTGGCAAAGCTGCCCGAACAGAATTTTACGATTGATGACAATGCAGAAAACCCCGACGGCATTATTTTGCGCAGCTTTGATATGCACAAGATGGAGCTGAACGACGGACTTCTGGCGGTTGCCCGTGCAGGTGCAGGCACAAACAACATTCCCATTGACAAATGCACACAAAAGGGGATTCCTGTATTCAACACCCCCGGCGCAAATGCAAATGCCGTGAAGGAGCTGGTGCTGGCAGGGCTGTTTGCTTCCTCCAGACGCATCATTGCGGGGGCAAACTGGGTGCAAAGCCTGAAGGACACAGGCGAAAACGTGGAAAAGGCTGTTGAGGCAGGCAAGAAGGCCTTTACCGGCCCTGAGCTTGCAGGCAAAACCTTGGGCGTAATCGGCTTGGGTGCCATCGGCGTGCAGGTTGCCAATGCCGCCTTGGACTTGGAGATGGAGGTAATCGGCTACGATCCTTATCTCTCCTTGGAGAGCGCATGGCATTTATCCCCCAAGGTTGAGCATGAGGAATCCATGGAAACCCTCGTTGCAAAGGCAGACTACATCACACTGCACATTCCCTTGAACGACAAAACAAGAAACACCTTTGACGAAAAGCTTTTTGCAGCGACAAAGCCGGGTGCAAGACTGCTGAACTTTGCCCGCGGCGGTCTGGTGGACAATGCGGCACTGAAAAAGGCCATTGCCGACGGCATCATTGCCCGCTACATGACAGACTTCCCCTCCGAGGATTTACTGGGAGACCCCACAAGCATCATCGTGACACCGCACCTGGGTGCATCCACACCCGAATCCGAGGAAAACTGTGCCATCATGGCGGCGCAGGAAATGCGGGAATACCTGACCTACGGCAATATCAAAAATTCCGTAAACTTCCCCAACTGCGTTGTGCCGTATAACGGAAAGCCCCGTATTACCGTTTGCCACAGAAACATTGTAAACATGATTGGACAGTTGGGTGCGGTATTTACAAAATACGGCGTGAACATCGACAAGCTGGTGAACAATTCCAAGGGAGAGCTTGCATATAACATTGTTGTATGCGATAATCTTCCTGAAAACAGACAGGCAATGATTGATGACCTTTATGCCATCAACACCGTATTGAAGGTTCGGATTCTTGACTGACCGCACACTGACCATTCCAAAGGAGGAACATTATGGCAACCATCAGACCTTTTATGGCAATCCGCCCCGCAGAAGGCTACGCAAAGGATGTAGCCGCTCTGCCCTATGATGTAATGAACAGCGAGGAAGCAAGAGAAATGGTGCAGGGAAAGCCCTACTCCTTCCTACACGTTGACAAGGCAGAAATTGACCTGCCCCCCGACACCGATGTTTACAGCCCTGCGGTTTATGCAAAGGCGAAGGAAAACCTTGAAGGCATGATTCACAACGGAATTTTGGGACAGGATTTGCTGCCCAACCTTTATCTTTACCGCATGACGATGAACGGCAGAAGCCAGACCGGTCTGGTTTGCTGTACGGCTGTGGACGAATACATTGACGGCACAATCAAAAAGCACGAGCTGACCCGTGCCGACAAGGAGGCTGACCGTATCCGCCACGTTGATACACTGAATGCCAACACAGGCCCGATTTTCCTTGCCTACAAGGAAAATGCAGATGCCAAGGCTATCATTGAGGGCTGGACTGCGGCGGTCAAGCCGGTATATGATTTTGTTTCCGAGGACGGCATTGGGCATACCGTTTGGGTGATTGACAGCGATACGGAAATCGGTATGCTGGTGGAATCCTTCAAGAACGTGAAAAACCTCTACATTGCGGACGGACACCACAGAAATGCCTCTGCCGTGAAGGTGGCACTCAAGCGCAGAGAGGCGAAGCCCGATTACACCGGCGAGGAGGAATTTAACTATTATCTTTCTGTGCTGTTTGACGCAGAGGATTTATATATCATGGATTACAACCGTGTGGTGAAGGACCTGAACGGCTACACCACGGATGGATTTTTGGAGGAAATCGGCAAGAAATTCGATGTTGCACCTGCCGACTGCGAGGGCCCCTATCGCCCTGAGGCACCACACAGCTTTGGGATGTATCTGAACGGGAAATGGTTCCGCCTGACTGCGAAGGAGGAAATCATCACAGACGATCCTGTGCTTGGACTGGATGTTTCCATTTTGCAGAAGGAGCTGCTGGAGCCTGTGCTTGCCATCGGCGACCCCAGAACCGACAAACGCATTGACTTTGTGGGCGGGATTCGTGGCTTAGGCGAGCTGGAGCGCAGAGTGGACAACGGCGAAATGCGCCTTGCCTTCTCCCTTTTCCCCACATCGATGACAGAGCTGATGGATGTTGCGGATGAAAACATGACCATGCCGCCGAAATCCACTTGGTTTGAGCCGAAGTTGCGGAGTGGGTTATTTATTCACGATTTGGGCGAATAAAAGAAAACGCCTTAGGGCTATCGGCAAAACGGATACCCCAAAAGGTGCGCCCAGATAAGAAACCATAAATTCATGTTTATCTAAGCGGCACCATTCACATTTCGCTACGCTTCATGTTTTCTTATTGGGACACACCTAAGGCGAAGCTTCTTATTTATATATACCTCTCATTTTTTTACATATCAAGGATGCTTACGCAGGGGGCAGTGGGTAAAATTGATGCCCATTGCGTCCATGCACCTTGACATAATAAAGGGCGCTATCCGCCTCCTGAAAAAGAGTTTCCTCCTGCCTCTCATCCTCGGAAAATGCAATCCCAATGCTGAGCGAAATCTCAGGGGTTTCATCCTTTGCAACGGCAAGCTGCTGTTTGATTTTATCCAATTTTTTCGCAATGATATGCGATTGCTCCCGTTTCATTCCAACCATGATGACTGCAAATTCATCCCCGCCAATGCGGCACACACTATCCACACTGCGGAAGGTATTCTTCAGCGTATCCGCAACTCTTTTCAAAATTGCGTCCCCCGCAGCGTGTCCATAGGTATCATTATAGCTTTTAAAAATATCCACATCCACCAAAAGCAGCGCAATGCCTCTTTCGTCCTTTTCGTATAATTCTAAAATATAATCAAACGACCTGCGGTTGAGCAAATCCGTCAGAGCGTCATGCTCTGCCTGATAGCGCATTAGCCGCTCCCGTTCCGCATTTTCCTCATAGACGCTGTTATAGGTTTTCGCAATCACCTGCAGTTCATGCACGCCACAAAGTTTTAGAGCCTCTCCCTGTTGGATATCCCTGCTATATTTTACCAAGGGACGAACAATCCCTCTCTCGATAATCACAGAATTCAGCAGCATGATTCCTGCAAAAATCAAGCCGCAGGCAATAATGCCCCAAAATATGTTGGCAAAAATCTCCGTCCCTCGTTGCTGCTGTTCTACGATTTCATCTGTCAATACAACTCTGGCTGCTTCGACATAACCCGCAATTTCCGTTTTTGCATTCGCATATTCTTCATCAATGAGCATGGTTTTTGCCAAGTCCAATTTCTTAGCATCCGAAAGCGCCTCATCCTGCGCCTTCAAATTCACTGCCCGAATCGCCTCCGGCCATTGTGCAAGGTCTGCGTGGGTTGCCTCCACCATCAAGCGCATCGCATAATATTCCCTTTGCATAAGATTGATAGATACCTGGCAGCCCTTCTTAAGCAGTTCAACGGCTCTATCACTACTCTCAAGCGTGGCAGTAAACTCATCCAGCCTATGTTTCATGCTCCAAACGGCATCTACCTTTTCAACGTAGCTCTCTGCATATTTTTCCTCACCCGTTGCCACTGTAAGATACGCCTCTCTGGTAAGCTCATCCGACGCATCATCCAGCTTGACCGCAGCATTTCTGCAGGAAATATAATCCTCTGTTGCAGTACGCAGAGAGTTATATCTCTCGATTCCAAAAAAGGAAAGGTACAAGCATAGGGTTGCCAAAATAACCGTAAACAAAATGCAGCAATTATTAAAAATCTTAATTTTAAACCTTCCATGTATCCTTTCTTCCATCCACATCTTCCCTTTCGTTTTCTTCCTTTGTTTTCTTCCTTTGTATAAGAGCAGTATCAAAAAAAATACATTTTTTTGAAAAAATATACTATAATTATACTCAACAAATAATTGATGTCAAGGAAAATGCTGGAAATACGGGCTTTCTTTCATGTTTCAAGCACTGAAAAAGGCCGATACCTTCGTATCGGCTTGCAAAATGTCTAAAAAAATGTCGAAAACAGGAGCTTCCTTTTAGCTTTCTGCCGCAAGCGTATCCAAAAAGGCATACAGATCCTTCAGCCTATTCCATTGCTCTGCGAGGAAGTGCGGCAATTCTGCCTGAAAGAGAATCTCCTCCATGCCGCCATGTGCCGCCAAAAGCAGTTCCTTTTTAGATTAGGATAAAAAATAAGGGAAGGACAAAGTCCTTCCCTTTTTATTGCCTTAAAACAATCAGCTTTCAGCCAAAGCAAGCTTTATGGTTGTATCCGCATAGGGTACTTTTACCTCCGGCGAGCCTGCTGCGTAAGGCAGAATATCATAAGGATTATAATACAGCACCAGTGCGTCCTCCGTCAGGCAGAAATTGACTGCGGAGAGTGCTTTCTCGATATTCTCCTGGTAATCAATCAATTCACCTGCGTCCTCTTTGACATATGCCTCAAATTTTTCCTTTACATAGCTATCCGTATCAGCGGCATTTTTCCCCAGAACCTCGCTCAGCGTAAGCGCTTTATTCTCCGCCAGATTGAAGGTCTTGGAGCTTTTCAGCGTATTGGGATGTGCACCGTAGGTATTCGCATAATCCATCTGTGTGATAGAAAGCAGGTTATCCTGATTCAGACTAACCTCAAAGGAGCGTGTGAAAACCATTGGATGGTAATTCTTGCCCTCGGAAGCAAGAACTGCTGCGGCAGAATCCTTAAATTCCGCTTCCGCTTCGGAAACAGCAGTCTCGGCATCCTTTTTATACTGTTCGTTTACCGCTGTGATAAAGGCGTTATTGTCCTTATTTTCAATAACAGGGTATTCAAACGCTATCGTAATCAGGATATTTCCCTTATCATCTGTTATATTCTTGGAAATATGTGCAGAGGAAACTGCGTACTGCCCCTGTTTTTTCTGAATATCCACGGTTTTGGTATCGGCAGACCAATCAACGGTGCAGTCCAGACCTTCGGAAATGGCCCTCAGCGGCACAAGAGTTCTGCCGTTTACGATTTTCGGCGCAACATCCAGCTTCTTTGTTTCGCCATCAACGGTGATTTCGTTTTTGCCGATTTCCAAAGTGATCCATTTATTGCCTCTGTTTGCCGTAACCACCTGCGCGCCATTCTCCTTCGTATAGGAAACGGCACAATCCAGTGCTTCAAAAATCTTTCTGAACGGCACAAGGGTTCTGCTGTTTTCAATCA
>NZ_CAKQVD010000037.1 GCF_934277605.1 uncultured Anaerotignum sp. | reverse complement strand
CTTGTTGTTCAGCATACCGATGCCAGCTATTTCAGTAGATTCCGATCTGGCTAAGAAGATTATCCAAATAACAAAACAATTATCTGTTATGAATGGCGATTACTATACCAGTAATAGAATGGCTGAACTGCGTAGTGACATAGATGTTTATGTAGCCGAAGCGTATGGTCTTGGAACAAAAGATATGGAATTGATCATGAAAGATTTTCCGCTTTTGGATCGCAAGCAGCCTCATATATCGACTGAAAAAAGATCTACTGCCACTCGAGATTTGGTCCTTTCTAAATGCGAGCTGCATTTTGATGGTCAGCCGGGAAATTACAGTGTTCGCTATGTAAAAGCCAAGGTCAAGAATGCACTTGCATATATCCCTACAGAGATGACAGAGCTTTCAACAAAAGGAGGTGTTTGACATGGCAGATACTATGTCGAATGTAAAGTTGGTTATTTATAAAAAGATTGTTGATGGAGATCTTAGAAAGTTTTCTGCTACGTCAAACGATCAACCCTCTGGTGGCGGAGCACGAGATTTGCGATTCAGGCCTGCCAAAGATTTTTTACCAGTATTTGAGAAAATGTTCCCAAATCAAGATGGTAGAATATTACGAGGTTGCTTTTCCTGGGCAGATCACGACGCTACAGATGTAGAGATCCACACACCTACAAAATCTCGATCGGACGAAATTCGGATTGGTTGCATAAATAAGTGTTTTCCGTCCAACATGGCTCCTACCGATGCAACAGACTGTATTTTGCTTTTAATTATGGATGATACTAATAAAGTTTGGCCTTATTTCACAAGCGAGCAATCTCTACGTAACGACAATTGGCATCCTGTTGTAAAAAACGCAATTCTATCAGGTCTATCTGCCAAACGTCGCAAAGACAGCACTCCGATGGGATATATTGACGTTTTGAATGGAGGTACATATACGAATGGACGATAGAATTAAGATATTAGAATTACTTAGTAGCAAAAAGAATGTGTTGTTGATGGGTGCTCCGGGCACGGGTAAATCTCGTGTTATGAACGAGGTTGCTGAAGCGTTTATTAACGGTGGTACACGTCTTGCTCAACCATCTCATGTTCCTGGTGCCGGTATTCCAATTCCTGCTGTAGCCGCACCTACTGGTCTGGATTTAGCTATGCTGAAAAAGACAAACAGAAAGGTTTTCCGCACGACGCTTCACCAGAATTCAAAGTACCGTGATTTTTTGACTGGTATTGTACCAGAACTCGGTGCAGGCGGCGGATATCGTATTACCGAAGGTATTTTGTATAGAGCAAATGAATTTGCAAAGCAAGATAACAGTGCAGCGTTGCTAATTATTGATGAGTTAAACCGTGGCCCAGCAATAGAAGTTTTTGGTGGTAGTATTGTTGCCATTGAAAGTGATAAGCGACTTAACGACGATAATACCACAGCCCCCGCTACGCAGTATTTTGAAATCAGTAACCCTGCAGATGGGCAAATGGTAGAATATGCATTTTCTCCTAATCTCTATATCCTGGCAGCTATGAATCAGGCGGATGCATCAGTTGCACCATTAGATGTAGCATTTATGAGAAGATGGCAAAGTTACCAGTTAAAGCCTAATTATGATGTTTTGTACGAGAACTTTGGCGTGGATCGCACTCAACCAATTCCTACAGCTTGCAGCACTGCTTCTGATGTATATAGTGTTGCAATCCATGCGCTGGAAAAGATAAATGAACTAATTTGCATTGGAAGAGGAAAAGAATATCAATTAGGGCAAGGCGTATTCCTTTCGACGAAACCTAAAGATGACAGCATGTCTTCGGCATTACAATTTGCAAGCGAAGCGTGGTCTATGATATACGCACATATTGAGGAGTTGTTTTTTGGGGACAGCATCTCTATAGGTTACTTGGTTAATGCAAATTCTCCGTTGTCTCCATACAAGTTGGAAGAGCTTTATTTTGCTGGAGAAACGAAGTCTGTTCTAACTTGCAGTGATATTGATACGAGCAATATCTTCAATCTTTATCAAGCGATTGCAGGTCGTGACCAATGAAGATTACAGTAGTTGAATACTCCGCTGGAGTTGCTCTCGATTCAATATTTCATAATCCAGCAGATCTTGATGAAATATACGGCGGAGTTCACAAAGCGAACAGAAGAATTTCGGCTAATCTGAAAATCAAAAGAGATACTCTTCAAATATATGATGGCAGACTTCGAGCTCTTGGAATTGCCGGTGTTATACAACTAACAAGAAATGTTGAGCTTGAAATTATACCCAAATTTCTTGGCAACAACGCAGGCGCAGATTGGAAAGCTACCCTGTATTTATTGTCAACTCTGTCGAAACATGGCAGCATTTTGACTGCCGAAAGAATTACGGCTTCTACATCATATTTAAATTCCTTGTATGAAATCGCCGGACGCATTTTGGCACAGGAATATCTAAAATGCAGAAGAAAACCTTTAAGGCAATACAGAAAAGAACGCTTTTGGGATTATGCCATTGATGGCGAACTGGAATTGTCTGTGCTCTTTGAGCGGCATCCTGACGGTATTGAACAATCCAGAATTCGCTTTGATCGTTTGAATGCATATAATGCGACAATTCGTGAAGCTATGAAGGTTGTTCAGCCTTTTACTACGGATTCGCAGGTTAAAAACATACTGTCTACAGCAGTTTCCGAATTGGGTCATCAAGGATTGCCATCTAAACAAAGGCTTTCTATTCCGGCAAGAAACAAAGAATGGCAGCCTGCTTATGACCTTTCTTTTGATATCGTTAAAGGATTGGGGTCATCTTACGATACAGGAAGATTTGTTGCGCCCGGATTTGTCGTTGATACCTGGCAGTTGTGGGAGTGGCTAGTCACAACCGGAATGCGTATCGGAAATACCAAACATACTATTTTACCTCAAAATAGTGTACGTTGGGGATATAAGGAAGCGTATTCTGGAAAATACTCTGTAAATGTATTTCCGGATATTGAAGTAGTAACTAAAGATAGTCAATTGACACCGATGTATTTGCTCGATGCAAAATACAAACTTGTCAAGAATGCCACGACCGGAGAAGTTGAACGTGACGATCTATATGAGGCGTTTGCTTTTTGTAGTGCCACTGATACCAATGAAATTGTATTGGTATATCCGGCAGATGATCCGGCAAATATTCCTGGAAATGTCAAGAAATGCTCTACATACTATGTGAAAGATGTAATGATTCATGTGGTACAAGTGGCTTTTGGGTCGATAAAGGAAAAAGGCGGTATTTATGCCTTTTCGGCCAATCTATGTTCTGGTATTGAAGCAGTCTTAAAATCATCGTAACATTTACATTTCATAGAAAGAGGGCCGCATTGTTTGAAATGTAGCCCTCTACGCTTTACCTATCTGGATTGAAATGGAAAATTAGGTTAGTGAAAACATCTTCTTCGGCTTTCTTACGAACTTCAGATGTCGGACACACGGCGGATGATATCTTCATCTTTTCCTCTGCTTGTTCGTTAATCTCAGCTAAATAATCCCAGAGTATGTTTGAACGAATCAAATCTTCAAAAACTATGGGATGATTGATTTTCAAATACTCTTTGTGTAATCGGCCGTATCTGCCAATCGGGCGTTTTCTTTCTGGCAATAACACTTCAAATGTATCTTCTGTTGATAGGCTTTTTTCCTTTTCAAGACCCGACTCGATTTTTTCCTTCTTCGTATCCATTATTTTTCCATGACCTCCAACATCATTCTGGCACCCAACTTAAAACCATTCTGGAATATCAGGCAATCCGTTGTCATTTGATGCTCTCGCACGCAATCCGTGTATTTCTCAAATAGTTCTTTCTGTTCGTCCGTCATGGTGGCTTGGCGCTTTTCCTCATTCCTGCAAATCAGCTCCAGCAGTTTCTTGTACTCCTTGCAGGAGGATGTGTCATACTCGGTCGGCTCGATATTGCCATACCAGAATTCTTTAAGGATTCTCATACCGCATCCTCCCCGTAGATCATTTCTTTAAGGACAATTTCCTCGGCACGGTTGTGAATATTGTTCATAGCTCTGACCCATGCAAGCTGATCCTGCGCTTTCAGACAGTCGTTTGTGCCCTCTTTCTCCGCTAGCTGTGTTACAAGCAGGTCGAGTTTATTTCGAGCCTGAGTGTCAATATCTGCGAGGTAGCTGTACAGCTTGCCGCTGAGAACCAGATCGGTGTACAGTACAGGGCGGTGTTCCTTGATGTAATCTAGGTGCTTCCTACCCCAGATACCGATAGGGCGTTCTTCGGTGTCCGGCAGAACCAGACAAGGGATGTAGTAATCTCCCTGCAGTTCATACCAAAGACCGTTGCTGTTATCGTAGATGAATTTTTCCATGTTGCAAACCTCCATGTATTATTTGAAATAGATAGTACCGAGTGGCTTTGAGGTGAATCAGCCAGCGGAGGTTGCGTTGTTAGTCAGTGGCTACAAAATGGCTACAGAATTCTTGGAGACGCTACGGATAGCCCAAAATGTGTGGAATATGCGGACGGAAAGTGTATTATTAGTGCATATTATCATGAGAAATTAAGGTCTGGCGCTCGAGTGGGAATAAATTGAAATGTTTCAGCGAATCCCCTTTATCCCGCTTTACTCGGATAAAGTCAGTGTTAAAATCAGTTGAAATTCAGAAAGACCTTGCTCATCTGCTTGGATGAACGAGGTCTTTTTGTGTCCAAAATTACCTCTTTTCATTCATTCTTTCTGCAGAATACTACTCACTTAAATCCGTATTATCCCGTATTATCCTAAGCAAAAACCTTGTAATCTCAGGGTTTCACGACATTTTCATTCAGATTGAATCTCAGTGTTTCATTCCGCTTTTTCCTTAAATTCAAGTCGAAATAGAATAAAAATTTATTGGATGAATTCCGCCCCTTAGGTTCGTGAATTTCAGGAGAAAGAACAAATTTTGCTTTAAAATAAATCTGCGTTTTCTGCTGCAACAGGCGCTAACATTTTTCCCCTGCGGACGATAAATGCATTCTGCTGTGTCATGAAATCGTCTTTCAAAACCAGAAAACCCCCTGAAAACACAGGGGGTTTTGATTATTTTTTGAATCTCATTCACTTACAAATCGGTCTAATTTAGATGTAATATAATCACGAGGATACTTTTTTGATAATTGATAGCCTCTGCCATTATAATAAATATTCCCTTCCGGCACAACCTCAAGCAAACAGCATTCGTTGTTATTTATATCAAATAGCCTTATATGATATATCTCCGATTTATAATAGATATTTGTAACATTTGAATCATAAGAAAACTTTAATTTGCTCAATAGCGTTTGTATTTCCGCAAGGCTCTCCTCATCATAAATCCATTTTGTTTCCGCTTCGGCAATTTTATCATTGCTTCGAGCGTGTTTTTGTATCATACAGCTTGCAATCTTTTCTTTTGAAAGACTCCGAAGCGCCGAGCTTAACGGATACTTAAATGCAAAAAACACCGCCGCCATGCAAACCACAAGAATGCCTACAAAAAGCATTGCCTTTCCGCTTCTGCTGTTCAGCCCGCACTTTTTCATAAGCATCCCCCCCCTCTTTCCAAGCACTTTATTTTAAGTTCATCTTCTGCCGCTCAAGCTTTTCCCAATTCGGCTTATTCTTCTCGTCAACCGAGCCAAAATCACCCAAAACAAGATAATTCGTTTTGCCGCCGACTGCACCTGTGCAGTCTCCGCCGTTTGCAACGATTTTTTCCTTCGCAGCTTCTTTCCATCTGTATCTAATACCGCTTCTTCAAAAAGGTCTGCCGTTCATTTGAGACTTTTTGGCAAATTTTCTGTTAGGGAAGTTTTTTGTAGCTCCTTTCATTCTTAAAATCCATATTCCTCGCCAATCAAAATAACCTTAATTCTGCCTGCGGGGCGGCAAACTCTTGTCACCAACACCTGATTGCAGATACATTCCTCGGAAACGCAGTTGTGACAGGTGCCATCCACCGCACAAGGCGTTTTCCCCATAAAACGCATACTGTTGACAGGGGCAACATAGCCTCTCACCCGTTTGATTGCCGCATCCACATCCTGTGCCACCTTGCTCAAGCTTGCCAGGACAATAACATGGTTGGGGCCAAAGCAGATGGATGCAACACGATTTCCCGTGCCGTCAATGTTTACCAGAACACCGTCCTCGGAAATCGCATTGGTGCTGGTCAAATAATAATCACATAAAAGCCCTTGGCGCATCATTTCACGCATTTCGGCAGGGTTCGCCGCTGTGTCTCTGTCAATCACTTGATAGTTGCCTTCCTTCACAGCCTTTGTCAGCCCCATATCCCGAATGGTCATCGAGCCGCCCCAAGTAATGCTGCTGCCCTCCGGAATCAGGGAAAGCACCTTTTCAACCGCCTCTGCCGCTGTGGGACAGTAATACGCTTCAAAATGGCGGCGTTCCAGTTTTTTCAATAGGGTTGCGCTCAAAAGCTCTTTTCTTTTTTCCTGTGGTGTCATGGGTAAAACCTCCTTTTTCCTTTGCTCCTTTTGCCTCAATCATATCACATTTTTTTCTATCCTGCACCTTTTTTCTTGCAAAGGATTTCATTCTCCTTTATCATAGGATAAGAGGTGATACCATGAAACGAATCGAAAGCCGTGACAATAAATGGATCAAGCGGCTAAACGGCTTAAAAATAAAGAAAAACAGAGATAAGGAGGGGCTGTTCCTTGCGGAAGGGCTGCGCTTTATTCGTGAAATTCCGCAAAATCACGAGGTTGCCGCCTATATCGTCAGCGATTCCTTCGCCAAGGAGAATGACCTTTCCTTCTATGAGGAAAAAGCAGAGCTGCTTTGCCTGACGGATTCCCTTTTCTCCGCTGTCTGCGAGACAGAAAATCCGCAGGGCATTTTGGCTCTTTGCAAAAAGCTTGCTTGGGACGAAACGGCTGTTTTGCAGAAAAAAGCCCCCTTCCTTCTGCTTGCGGAGGAATTGAATGATCCCGGCAATCTGGGTACAGTCATCCGCACTGCCGATGCCTGCGGTGCAGATGCCGTCTTTCTCAGCAAGGGCAGTGTGGATTTGTATAACCCCAAGGTGCTGCGTGCCACCATGGGCAGTCTCTTTCATGTGCCTGTGTTCCAAAATATCGACCTGCACGCCCTTTCCGAAAGGCTGCAAGCAAAGCAAATCCCGCTTTATGCCGCACATTTGAAGGGGGAGCAATTCCCCTATGCCCTCCCCCTGCAAAAAGCCTGTGCCTTTCTGATTGGCAATGAGGCACGAGGACTGAGTGATGAGGCCGCCGCCCTCTGCAACGCTTGGGTAAAGATTCCGATGCCGGGGCAGGCAGAAAGCCTGAATGCCTCTGTTGCCGCAGGTGTATTGCTCTATGAGGCAGTGCGCCAACGCTTAATGCAATAAATACAAAAAAGAAACCACAACACTTCTGTTTCTCACAAACGAAATGCTGTGGTTTTTTCTATGCAATCAACTCAATCCTGTATGCCTGTTTTCTCCGCATACACCGCAAAATCCGTATTCCATTCCTCACTGATTTTTGCGTCCGTCTTGTGATTCGGCAGGGAATACTGTGCCTTCAGCCAATCTCCCAGCCAATCGGAAAGCTTGATGGTTCCTGTAAGGTTCATGTGTCCTTGGTCATAATAATCCACCTGCGGCTCCAAGCCAATCTCCGCCCGGTATTCCGTTCTGTCCAAATCCAGATATGCCGCACCCTGCTCTGCCGCAAAGTTCTCCAATGCCGCACTCCGCTCATACGTCCAGCTCATTTTCGGCAAATGCAGCAGCAAAACGGGAATCTCCTTCTCCTTGCACAATGCAATGGATTTTTCAATATACCCCTTCGCCTCTGCGTCAAAGGAAACCGCCTCTCCTGTCGGCTCCATAAAGCCCTCCGGGTAGGTCTGCGGTGCAATCTCTCTCAGATAAACATTCCCCTTCTTAAAGGAATGCTCCAGCAACGGCTCAGGCTGATCCTCTGCCAAATCAATCTCTTTCCAGCGGTCATGGTAACGCATTAAGGGGAATACATAGGAAAGCAGGGATTGCTGCTCATCTGCCGCCGTAACCTCTCGGATAATCTCCAGCTTATACCTCGAAAGCCTCATGCCATCCAAGCCACGACGCAAATCCCCCTCTCGCTCCGCATAATCATATTCGGAAAAAATATTATCGCAAAGCAGTACAACCAATTTCGGCTTCTGATACTGTAAGGATTCCGCCAAAAGCCCATAGCTGACAGCAGGCGCCTGCAATGCCGATGCACGCACATAGCCCGTAAAGCCATGCTCCTGCCACATAACCATGGGCGAAACGCCACGCAAAAGCGGACTGCTCCCCACATAAAGCACATCAATCGTATCCTTCGGCTCACTGTAAAACGCATGAATTTCATCGGATTCATCATCATGCCGCATCAGCAAATCCGTTGCATAGCCAAAGAGCAGAGAAAACACCACCACAAACGCAACGCATCGCACTATTCTTTTCAAACACTCTTTTTTATTCATACTCAGAACCCCCTGTAAATAAAGTCAGCGGCATTGTAATTTAAGCCATACACGCCAAAAAGAATCAGGGAGAACAACGCTGCCAGATAAATCATCCAGCGGAAATAGAGATTCTGCTTTGCCAAAGCCTCTCTAACCTGAATCCCGCTTTCCTGCATCAAGCTGACAGAAAGCAGCACCAAAGAGGACAAAAGCAGTATCCATAAATCCTTCACATCCAGCCCCATTGTCAAAAGCCCGCCCTCAAGCAAGACATCCGTATTCCAATTTTTTACCATAGAGGTAATCATCAGCTTCGCTGCGGAAACACCGGGCGCACGGGTAATAATCTTGCCGACGGCAACCAAAATCAAGGTACGCAGCACTTGGAAAATCCGCCAACTGATACACTCTGTACGAATCGACAGCTTTTTGATTAAAGCTTGCAGGGGTTGGTCAAACAGAATCCCCAGCACAATCAGCGTGCCGTTATAACAGCCGAAGGCAATGTATTTCCACTCTGCCCCATGCCAAATACCAATCAGGAAGAAAATGATAAACTGCGGAATCAAAACAGGAATCAGCTTACCGATATAATTCCCGAAAATCCCTCTGCATTTCTTCCCCAGGCGAGAAAAGAATTTCGAGAGAGATAAGGGGTAAAATACATAATCCCGAAACCATGCGCCGAGCGTCATGTGCCATCTGCGCCAATAATCGGGGATAGAGGTTGCCAAATAGGGACGCTCGAAGTTTTTATCCAGCGTAACGCCGAAAATCTGTGCCGCACCCGTGGCAATGTCAATCCCGCCAGAAAAATCGCCGTAAATCTGAATGGCATACGCCAAGGCCGCCACCGCAACATAGGTGCCGCCGAAGGCTTCGGGAAACCCAAAGGCATTGTCCACCAAAACCGCCGCTCTGTCAGCAATCACCATCTTTTTAAACGCACCCCAAAGCATGAGCTGTGCGCCGAATTTCACACGGGTAAAGGAAAACGTGTTCGGGCGAAACAGCTGCTCCGCCAGTGTGCCGAAACGGGAAATCGGCCCCTGCACAATCTGCGGAAAGAAGGAAATAAACAGTGCCAGCTTAAAAAAGTTCCGCTCGGGCGCCTGCTTTTCTCTGTAAACGTCAATCAAATACCCCATGGATTGAAAGGTATAGAAGGAAATCCCCAAGGGCAGCAGAAACCGAAACACAGGCAGCTCCGCACCAATGCCGATTTTTGCAAACAGCACGTTCAGATTCTCCGTCACAAAGCCGGAATATTTCAAAACTGCCAAAATCCCAAAGTTAAACACAACCGTCGGAATCAAAATCCGCTTCTTTTTCTTTGCAAAGGCAGCCTTCCACGCCTTTTTGCCCTCTTTATCCAATTCTGCCTTCGCCTCATTGAAGGCAATCTTGTTTTTCGCCGCCATATCGCCGATTTTCACCGTTGCAAAATATGTAGTAATCGTCGTGGCAAGCAGATAAATAAAAATCCTCCCGCCGGAAATAAAATAAAATACATAGTTCGCAATAAAAAGCGTTACCCATCGGCAACGCTTTGGTGTTAGGAAATATGCTGCGGCAGCCAGTACAAGAAAAACGATAAATCGAAATGATGTAAATGCCATACCGCTTACCCCTCCATAATTTTATTCTTTAGTCCTCCTGCAATCTCTGCACCAATGCCCAGATTGCCTCAACGGAGTTAAAGTTTTCGGGAACGATTTCATCTGCGCCGATTTCAATATCATATTCATCGCACAGCTCGCCAACCAGAGAAACAATATCGAAGGAATCCAGCTCGCCGCTGTCAACCAATTCCTTGTTCTCCTCAAAATCTACATCAGGTCTCAGTTCTGCCAGAATTTTCAGTAATGTCTCCATCTCTCATTTCCTTTCTTTCTTTTATTTTTTCAACATCACCGGTGCCACTCTGCCGTCAGGCAAAAAGCCCAGTGCTTCATACATCCGCAACGCAGGAGGGTTGTCCTCCCGCACCCAAAGCTGAAACCTTGCGGTTTCTTCTTTTTCCAAGGCAATCCAATCCTGCACCAGATTGCTGCCGATTCCACGGCCTCTGCCGTCGGGCGCAACCACAATCTGCCATAGAACGGATACCCTTTTTTCTCTGCCAAAGCGCAAAAAGCCAAGCAGTGCATCGCCCTCTCTTGCCGCAAGCACACGCCTTTGCCGCAAATCCTGCTGCAGCTCTTCCAAGTCGGGCAGTGCCGAGGTGTAAGGCTCAAAGGTGTGCCGCATCATCTCCAAAAGCTGCTCTGCCTCCGCCTCCGCCGCAAAGGAAACCGCTCTTTCGGCTTTCTCCGTTTTTCTTGCGGAAAGAAACAAACGCTTTCTCTGCAAATAATGCTCAAAGCCGAGGCCCTCCCATTGTGCCAAGGCAGGCGGTGCCTTTGCCAAGCCGACCTGCTCCAAAACCACAGGCTTTGCAAACATCGGCAGCGGCACAGGCCTTGCGTCCCGCTCCAAGAAGAAATAGAAATCAATCTGCTCCTCTTTTTCATGGAACAAATATCGTCCGCCGTCAAATTTCAGCTCGGAAAGCTGCTGCAAGTGCGGAAAAAAATCCTCCGCCGCCGCATAAAAATTTGTCCGCATTCCTTTGGAACGTGCTTGGGCAATTTCCTCTGCCCATTTTTCTCCGTCAGGAATTTTGCTTATCGTTATCATAATACTCCTTCAAAGCCAATCTGTCTATCTTTCCATTCAAAGTCTGTGGCATTTTTTCCAATTTCATCATCACATTCGGGAACATATACTTCGGAACCTTATCCCGCAGCTTCTTCAAAATATATGCCTGCGTTGCTTCCTCTGCGCCGCAATAAAACAGCAAAATCCGCTGTGTCTGTTCATCATACAGACAAGCTCCGGCTGCAATTCCTTCAATGGAATGGATGGCCGTTTCAATCTCGCCCAGCTCAATGCGGTGTCCCATGTGCTTGATTTGATGGTCTTTTCTTGCCAAAAAGACAATTTCGCCCCGCTCATTATATTTCGCAATATCTCCCGTTTTATAAATCCTTTCGGGATAATAGGGGTTCAAGGGGTTTTGAATGAAGGCCTCCGCTGTTTTTTCGGGATTGTTGTAATACCCAAGTGCCAAGCATCTGCCACGCACACAAAGCTCGCCGCTCTCGCCCTCTGCCGCAAGCCTGTCTCCATTCAAAATGAACACATCCGTGTTGCGGCAGCCATAGCCAATCGGCAGCGGCTCATCATCCGCAAATTCCCTCTCTACAATATAATAGGTGCAGTCCACCGTTGTTTCCGTCGGGCCGTAAATATTCGCAAACAGCGCATCGGGGTATTTTTCTCTCCACTGATTAAACTGCTTGGTCGGCATTGCCTCGCCGCAAAACATAATCTTCTTCAAATAGGAGGGCCGCAGTTGCTCCAACGCCCCCGTATTTGCCACAATGCACAGCGCAGAAGGCACCCAGTCAATATAGTTAATCTGTTTTTCCTCCAGATATTCCAAAAGCTTTTTGGGGAAGGAAAAGAGCATTTTCGGGATAATTTCCATCCTTGCCCCCGTTTTCAGCACCGCATAAATATCCTTCACAGAGGAATCGAAATAAAACGGTGCCTGATTGCCGATGATTTCCTCTGCGGAAATAGAAAACGCCTCCGTATACCATTCCGTCAGGTTAATCACAGCCTGATGGCTGATGACAACCCCCTTCGGCACCCCTGTCGAGCCACTGGTAAACAGTGCATAAAGCGGATCCGTATCAATGGCAGAGCAGCGGATTTGCTGTAAGCGTGCCTCATCTGCCTCCGTTTCCAGAATATCCTCCAAAACGATCATCTCTCCCGTATAGCCGAGATGGTCGGCAGCCTTGCGGCTTTTTTCATCAATCAAAAGCACCTGCGGCTGTAAGGTATGCAAAATGGAAAGCACCCGCTCCTTCGGCATGGTCACATCAATGGGCGTATAAAAATTGCCGCTGTAAACCGCACCCAAAAAAGCCGCCACAGAAATCGGCGTTTTCTGCATCATCACTGCAATGGGGCAATTCCTTCCGCCAAAGCGTGTCAGATAGGTGCCGATTCGCTTTGCACTCTCCGCAAGCTGAGAAAAGCTGATTGCTCCCTCCGCACCGGAAAAGGCAATCTGCTCAGGCAGATCCCTCGCTGTTTGTTCCAAATATTCCAATATATTCCGAATCATGTCCATTCCTCGATTCTCATTCCATACTAAACCATGTTTGAGTATAGCATTTGAAAATTCCTTCGTCAAGAATGAGTAAAATAAAATCGTCAGATTCCCGCTTCAAACAGCAATCCTGCTTTTTTTGCAATAAAAAAGCCCTCTTATACGGGGATATAAAAGGACTTCTTCATCATTGTATCATCATTGCTTCGTCTTTCGCATGGTTAGGAATTCTTAAAGACTTTGCATAATAATACCAAAAGGAATGGCTCATCGGCAACTCCTTCAAGGGTTTCCCCCAAGGGTCTGCCAATGAAATCGGTGTTTTTCTCAAAAAAAGAAGGCACACCGCATTTTTCCATTTTGTTAGTATACCATATCCAAAAGCAGAACACAACAAATTTTTCTCTCTCCGCCACTGTTTTCTCTCCGCTCCCCCTTCCAAGCGCAATTTTTCAAAAAGCGGTCACGCTTTCTCCGCCCCTTCATACTATGGTAAAAGAAAACAAAACAACTTAAAGGAGGCTGTCTTATGGGCGCTTTTGAATTTGATTCTAAGGCTGATTTGAGTGCAAGAAACTGCAGCGTATGCCAAAACGGCTGCAATGAAAACGCAGGACGGAATGAGGAAACCTGCATCATTGCCCAGAAAATTTTTGACCAATGCCGCATCCAGAAATGCTTGGGCAGCAGTGTGTTGGGGCCGGCACGTGCCGCAAGCAGCAGCAGTCCGGGGTGCAATGATATGCTCTGCGAGGGCGATATCATCATTCCTCCCTGCAACGCCGCAGATGTAACCATCCGTGACTTAGACCTCACACGCATTGAAATTCTCAGAAAACGTCCCAACCCGCTGCAAAAGGGCTGTTGGGATATCGAGCTGAAATATGTGTTCGATTATACACTGGAATTTCGCCGTGCCGATGGCTGCTTTATCGGAGCGATTGATGCCACCAACAGCCATCATCTGCGTGTAACCCTCTTTGGCTCTACCTGTGCATTGCCTCATGCAAAACCGCCTGCGTGTCCGTAAAGCGAAACACAATCGTCACACCGCCGCCCTCATGGATCTCAATCACATCCACAAGTGCCGCCAAAAGCCCCCGCTCCAAACGGGGAATGGTTCTCTGCCGCAAAAGCACTGCCGCCTCCGCTTCCTCCGCCTGCCGCTCCTTCGCAAGCGTCTCCTCCTCCAGCCGTGCAATCGTCTCCCGCAGCCGCTCCACCTGCCGCCCAAAGCTCTCCCTCCGCCTGTGGTATTCCTCCGCAGAAACCACTCCGCTTTTCCAATCCAGATAAAGCAAATCCGTCACCGCCAACAGCCGCTCCCTCTCCCTTTTCCGCTCTGCCAGCAGTGCTGAAATCCGCTCCGCCTCTGCATTTTGTATCGGTGCGGCCTCCCACTCCGCAAGCAGTCCCTCCCAATCCTCCACAAAGGAAAGCTGCCTTTGCAGTGCCGCCAAAACCGCCTTTTCCAAAACATCCTCCCGTATGGTATGCTTCGTGCAGCGGCTCCTTTGCCTGCGTGTATATGTCGTGCAGTAATAATACGCATATCCCTTTGAAACATGGCGTGTCATGGCACGCCCGCAATCCGCACACCGCAAAAAGCCCGAAAAAAGCGACACCCTCCGCTTTCCCACAGCCGTACGGGTATCCCGCTCCTGCAAGCGCTGTGCCTGTGCAAACAGCTCCCCATCAATAATCGGCTCATGCGTATTCTCCACAATATACCAATCCTTCCTCTCGGTTGCCCTGCGTTCATGCACCTTGTAGCTGATTACCCGCTGCCTGCCCTGCACCATATTGCCGATATAAACCTCGTTACGCAAAATTTCTCTGACCGTTTTCGCACTCCAAAGCCCCTCGCTCTCATACATCCTCGGGTTGCAGTAACGCAGTCCCTTTTTTCGCTTATAGGCAGTCGGGTTCGGAATCCCCAGCTCATTCAGCCTTTGGGTAATGCCGCTTTTGCTCATCCCCTCATGCACAAACCAATGATAAATCTCCCGCACAACCGCTGCCGCCTCCGCATCAATCATCAGCCTGTTTTTGTCCTGCGGGCTTTTCTGATAGCCGTATGGCGCAAATGCACCGATAAACTCGCCCCTTCTGCGCTTGGTATCAAAGGTGCGGCGAATGTCCACGCTTGTTTTATAGGCATATTGCTCATTGAGAAACCCCGTCAGGCTAACCTCAAGGCTATGCACAATCTCAGGGTTCAAAAAGGTATCCATCTGCGGCTCATATAAAGAAATAAACCTTGTATGATACAGGGGGATAAATTCCTCCAAAAACCGCCCTTGGTTTGCACTGTTGCGAAACGCACGGGAAAGGTTTTTCGTGATAATGCAGTTGATTTTCCCGCATTTCACATCCTCCGTCAATCTCAAAAAGGCGGGCCTTGTCTCATCCGAGGTTCCTGTCTGCCCATCGTCCACATAGTCCCCCACCACCTCATACGCATCCGTAAAATATTCCGCAATTTTCTCATCCAAAATCTTTCTTTGGTTTGCTATGCTTTCGCTCTCATTGCCCCCGTCCTCACGGGATAAACGGATATATTTCCCGATTTTCCAAATGCCGCCCGCCGCATTTCCCGCTTCTCCGCCGTTTCTCCGTCCCATCCCAATCCTCCTCTCTTTTCCTATCTCTTTAAGGAAAGAAAATATTGCTTCAGCAATGCGCTAAGCGGTTCCCCCTCCTTTGCGAAAACCATCTGCACAATCGTTTCTCCGCAGAAAAAGCAATGCTCTGCGTTTTTCGATATTTCCTTCATCTCTCCTCATCCCCTTCCGCTCTCTCTATTTCCTTATGCACCTGCCCTGTCCTTTATCTGCAAAAGTTTTCTGAAACAAAAAAACAGCCACACACCGCAGTATGTGACTGTAAAAAGCATGCTCTCATAAAATTTTCAATTCTTTCTTGCGATAACACGCAGCCGCTTATGTTATCCATTTAATTCCGGCAAAGAATCTTCATCCCATTTCTTTCCTTCTTCTTTTTTCCAAGTAAACGCTTTGCTTCCATCTATATTTGAATAGTAAAAATCAATTCCATCACCTGTATATACATACGCAACTGTACCCTCAGGAGCTTCTGTAACATTTGAACCCGCTGCCGAGTTAATTGTATCAACATAACGATATATCCCTTTTTTATCTTGTACTATATAACAAATGTATCCCTTTTTGGCTGCCACAACCGCATTGATTTTTGCTTCATTTTTAGTTATAAAATCATTTAGCATAGTATAGGAATGTCTCGCCTTGTTTCTCCAGTTAAGCACAACACCATCCTCCGCCGTATAGGACACCTCACAAACCCCGTCTTTCTTCGGCTCTTCCTGCCAGTGTTTCTTATCATCTTGGCTCACACCGCCAACATTCAGCGTCCCTGTTCTCTGCCATTTGTCCTTCTTCTGCTTCAATGGAACCGTGCGCATATAGATTGTGTCGCTGTTTCCGCTTACATCGTTGTTTACCTCTGTCATCAGCTCCGCATAAGCAGACCGCACATTCGCAAGGTCTGTGGATTCTCTCGCCTTCTCCAGTTGGTTTGCAAAAACAGGTACCGAAACCGCAACCAAAACCGCAACGATTGCAACAACAATCAAAAGCTCTGCCATTGTAAATCCTTTTTTATTTCTCATCCTATCCCTCTTTCGTATCTCAATCCTACGCCAAACCGGAAATTCTCAAATATATCCTTTTGATATAGCTTTTCCGCAAATAAAACCTTTTAAAATCATAATTTGATTTATATTATATATGATAACTCATACTTATTCAATAGTATTCCTCTAAAATATCCCTCTGTCATCATCTCTTTTTGGTATCTCTGTCGGCATCAGCCTTGCATAATCTCCTTATAAAAATCAATGAACGCATTGATGGTCGGGGAACGCCACTTGTTCTTGTGAATCAAAAGCTGCGTCCAAACCGTTTCCATCGGCTCCTCCACCGCAATCCGCTTTACCTGCCCTGTCCGCACATAGTCCTCCGTAATAAAATCGGGAAGAAAGGACAAAAGATTGCTGCTCTTCACAAGCTCGCAAATCTGGATGGGGTTCCCGATTTCCAGCACAGGCCGAATCGCCATGGACCTTGCGGCAAGCGTTTCATCCAAAATGGCACGGTAGCTCATGGTGCGCTCCGTCAAAACAAATTCATTCCCGCAAAGCTCCTGCAATGTCATGCTCCGCCCCACAGCCGTGTTTTCCGCCGAGGCAATAAAATGCACCTTCTCCTCCTGCTCCGCACAAATGATAAAATCGGAATCATAAATATGCCTGTCCAATGTAAAAACGATATCCGCCTCATTCCTGCGCAGCATATCAAACATCTGTGCTGTGCCGCTTTCTTTGATTTCCGCCCGAATCTCAGGGTATTTCCGCCGAAAATGCAAAAAATCCTCCTTAAAATAGCGGTTGCAGATGGAGCTGGACATGGCAAGGCGAATGTCGCCCTCAATCCGCTCCCCAAACCGCAGGGATGAAAGCAGCTTTTCCTGCGCATTGAGAATTTTCCTGGCCTGCTCCAAAACCAAAAGCCCCTCCTGCGTCAAGCTGACTCTATGATAATAACGGTCAAATAATCTAACCTGCAATTCCTCCTCCAGCTGCTTGATTTGAGAAGAAACCGTAGACTGCGTGTAGCCCAGCTCCTTTGCCGCCGCCGAAAATCCCGAATGTTCGCACACAACGATAAAGGTCTTTAATGTATTGATATTCATTTTTCCCCTCCGTTCACACTAACGATATTTTCGTTAGTATACAGCAAAACAATCAATTTTACAAATATTATATTCTCTTATATAATGTTGTTTGACAATAACTTATCATTTTTTCAAAAAAACAATCATCAAAAGCACTCCGCTTTCTGCATTGCAGAGAGGGAGCGATACAGAAAGGGGTATTCTCTGGTGAAACGTGAACAACTTGGAAGCCGCTTAGGCTTTATCATGCTTTCCGCCGGCTGTGCCATTGGCTGCGGGAACGTGTGGAAATTTCCGTGGATGTGCGGGCAAAATGGCGGCGGCAGCTTTATGCTGGTCTATGTTTTGT
Organism: uncultured Anaerotignum sp.; assembly: GCF_934277605.1. Taxonomy (GTDB): domain Bacteria; phylum Bacillota; class Clostridia; order Lachnospirales; family Anaerotignaceae; genus Anaerotignum_A. The sequence goes on along the minus strand of NZ_CAKQVD010000037.1, from coordinate 1,134 downwards.
GTCTGATTGTGCTTGGGATTCCTGCCCTTGTCCTTGAATTTTCCATCGGCAGAGCGGCACAGGCAAGCCCTCTTTTTATGTATCGCAAGCTGCAAAGGGATGGGCAAAAATGGGGCATTTTCGGCTGGTTCTGCTTGGCGGGCAACATCGCCCTCATGGCGTTTTATACCGTTGTCAGCGGGTGGATTATCTATTATTTCTTCCGATTCCTAACCGGACAAAATGCGAACCTCGGCTTCGGCTCAATGATAGGCTCGCCGTCGGTAAATGTGCTGTTCCTGCTGATTACATTGGTTTTGGCATTTTTCATTCTCTCCTTTAATCTGCAAGGCGGTCTGGAACGTGTCACAAAATATATGATGTCTGCGCTTTTGGTGCTGATGCTTGCATTGGCAGTTCACAGCCTTCTTTTAGGCGGTGCGGGCAAGGGCATGAGCTTCTATCTGAAGCCCGATTTCTCCAAAATCAAAGGCTCCGTTGTTGTTGGTGCCATGAATCAGGCGTTCTTTACCTTATCCACAGGCATGGGCGGCATGGCAATTTTCGGCAGCTATATCGGGAAGGAACGCTCCTTGATGGGCGAGGCCATCCATGTCATTGTGTTGGATTCCTTGGTTGCCTTCCTTGCAGGCATTATCATTTTCCCTGCCTGCTTCACCTTTAATCTGGAAGTAACCGCAGGCCCCAGCCTTTTGTTTGATACCATGGCTGCTGTTTTCAACAATATGCACGGTGGTCGCATTTGGGGCTCTCTGTTCTTCTTGTTCATGGTCTTTGCCGCATTGTCAACCGTCCTTGGCGTATGCGAAAACATCCTTGCCATGATTCGTGAGCTTACCGGCTGGTCTCGTCCCAAGGGCAGTGTCATCTGCGGCATCGGCATCTTCCTTCTGGCGCTGACCACTGCACTGGGCTTTAGCATTTTCCATTTCCAGCCCTTCGCAGAAGGCTCTACTTGGCTTGATTTCTGGGACTTCATTGTTTCCAATAACATCCTGCCGCTTGGCTCTCTGGTGCTTGCCCTCTTCTGCTGTAACAAATTTGGCTGGGGTTGGGATAACTTCATCAAGGAAGCACATACAGGCAAGGGCTTGAAGGTAAAGCCTTGGATGAAACCCGTTTTCCGTTTTGTCC
>NZ_CAKQVD010000036.1 GCF_934277605.1 uncultured Anaerotignum sp. | reverse complement strand
GTAGTAATGGAACAGAGATACGGCAAGGTTCAGAACGTAGGTCTGGAACTTGTTGGTGAAGCTACAAGACTGAAAGAAGATCTGAAGGATGACGTAGTAGCAGTACTGCTGGGTCACGATATCAAAGGCGAAGTTGACAAAATCTTCCACTATGGCGCTGACAAGGTTGTTCTGGTTGACGATCCCATGCTGAAAGACTATGTAACAGAACCTTACACAAAGGCTGTTTGCGAAGTTATCAAAGCATTTGATCCCGAAATCATGCTGTTTGGTGCTTCTTCCATCGGCCGTGACGTTGCTCCCCGTGTAGCATCTCGTGTAAAAACAGGTCTGGTTGCAGATACAACAGGTCTGAGAATGGCTAAGACAGAAGAAGAACTGGAAAAAGAAGCAGCAATGGGTAACGCAACACCCGAAAGAGCTCTGCTGATGACTCGTCCTGCTTTCGGTGGTAACATCATGGCAACACTGATGTGCCCCAGAACAAAACCCCAGATGGCAACTGTACGTCCCGGTGTTATGAAAATGATCACAAAGGACGAAACAAGAAAAGGCGAACTGGTTGAATTCAAGGTAGATTTCACAGCAGCAGACATGAACGTTGAAATCGTTGAAGCTGTTAAATCCGACAAGAAATCCGTTGACCTGACAGAAGCAAAACTGATTGTTTCCGGTGGCCGTGGTGTTGGTTCCGCAGAAGGCTTCGATGTAATCAGAGATATGGCTGATGCACTGGGTGCAGAAGTTGGTTCTTCCAGAGCATGTGTAGACGCTGGCTGGATTGAAAAAGACAGACAGGTTGGTCAGACAGGTAAGACAGTACGTCCCGACCTGTACATGGCATGCGGTATTTCCGGTGCTATCCAGCACGTTGCAGGTATGGAAAACTCCGAACTGATCATCGCTATCAACAAGAACGAATCCGCTCCTATTTTTGAAGTAGCTGACCTGGGTATCGTTGGCGATCTGAAGCAGATTCTGCCTAAACTGGCTGACGCTGTAAGAAAATACAAAGCAGCAAAAGCAAACAGCTAATGAAAACCGATTGGTTATTCGCATAAGCGATTTCGGACTCTCCCGTTTGGGAGAGTCCTTTTTTGCGTGGAAAAATGACAAAAATAGACAAGAATACTCGGATATGCTATACTTAACAGAATGAAAAAGGAGGCGGAAGAATGGAATTGGATAAAGTGATTGATTTGGAGGCATTGGTGGCATCCGGCTTTCCGGAGGGCTTAATTATGCAGGCAAATGCGTTCATGGAATTGATGATGCAATACAGATGTGCATTGATGGAGGTGCAGACAAAGCTGAATGTGCTGAATGCCGAATTTGCCATGAAGAATAACCGAAATCCTTTTGAATCAATTAAGAGCAGAATCAAAACGCCCAAGAGTATTATAGAAAAGCTGAAAAGAAAGGGCTATGAAATCAGCGTGAAGGGGATTGAGGAAAACCTTGCGGATGTGGCAGGGATTCGTGTGATTTGCTCCTTCCCCGATGATATTTATGCAACGGCAAAAATGCTGACAGACCAAGATGATATTCGGGTGCTTGAGGTAAAGGATTATATCATCAACCCGAAGCCGAATGGATACAGAAGCCTGCATTTGATTTTGGAAATTCCGATTTTTTTATCGAATGAAAAGAAAAATATGAAGGTTGAGGTGCAGTTCCGCACGATTGCCATGGATTTTTGGGCAAGCCTGGAGCATAAGCTGAAATATAAAAGGAATATCGAAAATGCGGATGAAATTTCCAAGGAATTGCAGAAATGTGCCGAGGTGAGCAGTCAGCTGGATTTGCGGATGCAGGCATTGAGAGATCGAATTGAGGCGAATCGGGAATGAGTGCGGAAGGAAAAAGGATGTTGGAGCATAACGTTGTTTTTCAGACGGGGCGCAAGGGTGCCATGCGTGTGATTTATGGCAGAACGGCAGTGATTGCGGTTTCGTTTCTGGCGCAGATTATTCTGATGGGCGGCGTTGTGAATTTTTTTCGCCCCTATATCCCCATGTTTTTTGGCGGCTATATGGTGCTGGGGCTTGGGATTGTGCTGCTGATTTTGAACAAGGAAACAGCACCCGAATCTAAGCTGATGTGGACTGTGATTACACTGCTGCTGCCCTTGACAGGTGCGGCACTTTATTTATATGTGGAATTGCAGCCGGGCTATCGCCTGTTGGCAAAGCGGTTGGATGCGGTTTATAAGCAGACGGAGCAATTTGTGCAGCAGGATGAGGCGGTTTTGCGTGCCTTGGAGCAGGAGGATATCGGGACGGCACAGCTGGCAAGATATGTGCGGAAAAAAGGGAATTTTGCCATTTATCAAAAGACAGAGGTGGAATTTTTCCCACTGGGCGAGGATAAATTTGCGGCAATGCTGCGGGAATTGGAGCAGGCGGAGCAGTTCATTTTCATGGAATATTTTATCCTGAAGGAAGGCTATATGTGGGAGCGGATTTTGGAAATTCTGGAGAGAAAGGCAAAGGACGGCGTTGAGGTGCGGGTAATGTATGACGGAACCTGTGCAATGTTTGATTTGCCCTATCATTATCCGGAGGCATTGCAGGCGAAGGGGATTCAGTGCAAGATGTTTGCCCCGATTCGCCCGATTCTTTCCACGCATTACAACAACCGTGACCACAGAAAGATTTTGGTGATTGATGGGAAGGTTGGCTTTACGGGCGGCGTGAACATTGGGGATGAATACATCAACCGTGTGGAAAAGCATGGGCATTGGAAGGACACGGCGGTAATGCTGAAGGGCGATGCGGTGCAAGGGCTGACGATGATGTTTTTGCAGATGTGGAACGTGACGGAGAAAAAGCCGGAGTATGAAAAATATTTGCAGAGGGTGCAGGAGGGCCCGCAGGCAAAGGGCTTTGTGATGCCCTATGGGGACAGCCCCTTTGATGATGAATTGGTCGGGGAAACGGTTTATATGGATATTTTGAACCGTGCGAAGAAATATGTGCATATTATGACGCCGTATTTGATTATCGACCAAAGCATGATTGCGGCACTGACCTTTGCGGCAAAGCGTGGGGTGGATGTGAAGCTGATTTTGCCGCATATCCCCGATAAGAAATTTGCGTTTGCGTTGGCAAAGAGCCATTATAAAGAGCTGCTGAAGGCAGGGGTGCGGATTTTTGAATATACACCCGGCTTTGTGCATGCAAAGGTGTTTACGAGTGATGATGAAAAGGCGGTGGTGGGTACCATCAATTTGGATTATCGCAGTTTATATCTGCATTTTGAATGTGCGGCCTTCCTGTTTCAGGTGGAGGAGATTGCGAAAATTGAGGCTGATTTCCAAAAAACATTGGAAAAATGCCAAGAGGTTACCTTGGAAAACCGCAAAAAAGGCACACTGCTGCTGCGGGTTGAGGGCTGGCTGCTGAAATGGCTGGCACCGCTGATGTAAAAAAGATGTTTGAAACGATCTGACAGATTGCTTGTCAGGTCGTTTTTTTGTGGCTGGAAAATTCCTACAAATTTTTGAAGGGGATTGACAAAGGAAGTGTATTATGTCTATAATACAGTTAAGAAGTGTATCACATGAGTAATACAGTTGAGAGGAGGGAAGGCTGTGCTTGATTTTAGCAAGCTGGAATTGAATACCACAGAGCCGGTCTATGTGCAGATTGTTTCCTTCGTGAAGCGGCAGATTTTTACGGGAGCGGCGGAAAAGGGCGAATCCCTTCCCTCCCGCAGAGAGCTTGCGGCAATGCTGAAAATCAATCCCAATACGGTGCAGAAGGCATTTCGGCTGATGGAGGAGGAAAAAATCATAGAAACACCGCCCCATGCCGTCAGCGTCATTCATTGGGATGATACTGTTTTTGCAGGGCTGCGGCGTGAGCTGACCGCAGGCTTGGTGGCGGATTTTGTCGCACAGGCAAAGGAAAACGGTTTGACATTGGAAACGGTAACAAAGCTGTTGCAGGAGGAATGGGGGGACAAGGTATGAAAAATGTATGGAAGCTGAGTAATTATTTATATGGGTGGCTGTGGCAGAAATGGACGAAGAAAATCACAGTTGTCAGCATGATTTTGGCGGTGTGCTTTCTCATTGCCGCCGCAATGCCGACAGGAACGGCGAAGGATTATGATTATTATTCCAAAGCGTTTCGCTCTTATGATATGGTAATTGACCATAGCCTGTTGGCGATTTTGTTCGCGCTTGGTCTGGTTTTGATTCTGATTGGGATTTTCGTGCAAATCAAAGGCTTTTCCACAAACGGCAAGGGAATTTATACCATGCTTCTTCTGCCGATGAAGCGGCACGAGGTTTATCTTGCCTTTGTACTTTCTGCAGGGGCGGCAGTGGCACTGTATTATCTTTTGTGGCTGGTGCTTATGGTGGCGGCGTATTTTCCGCTGATGTCCTTCTATAAAATGCAGGCGGCAAAGGAAATTTTCGTTCTGACGAGGGACAATATCGTCACAGGCTTGGATGTTTCTCGGACGAATGGGCTGTTTCTCGCATTCCACAGAAGCATTTTTCTGGATATGGTCTTTCCTTCCTCTGTCTGGAGGGTTGTGCCTGCATTGGGCGGCTTTGCCTTAATCTTTACAGGCATTTTCTTTGCAGGCTTTTGGACGGAAAACAAAGTGACCGCTGTGCTTGGCAGTAGTGCGATGCTTCTGTGCGGCGGCTATCTGTATCTGCATGATGCGATCCGATATGTCACCTCTACATATTATGAGGCACCCATTGGCAGACAACTGATTCTCGGCACAATCGGCTTAGTGGCGGCAATCTGGTGGCAGGATTCCATCGCGCAGGAGTTCGGCAAGCGAACCGATTTATAAGGAGGGGTGCAATATGAAAAAACGAAATCGTGTGTTGGAGGTTATCCTTTGCGCCGCTCTTGCGGTTGTGGTTTTCTGGGGCTATATGTTTGCGGCGAAGGATAACGGCGTATTTGAAATAGAGGATATCGAAGGCGACAGAACCGCTCTCAATGCCTTTGCCTTTGAAGGGCTTGCAGGGGATGATAACGGACAGATTTACTATACATGGCAGAATGGCGAGCTGAAAACAAAATACTACGCCGCTACAGATGATGAAATGCGCTATATCATCCGACAGGAGCGAGACGGAAGCAAGGGTATCAGCAGATATTTCAAAAAAAGAAGCTTGGAGCGTTCTGATTATTTTTCGGATACAGAGTTTGCACCATCCAAGGATGCCAATGTCCGCAGGCTTTCCAATTTGGAGGATTTATCGGAGAGTACCAGAGAATATCTCGGAGAATATTTCGATGGGAATACCGTACAGGGCGTGACTGCCGATGCATTGGATGTTTACGGCAAAGTCAGAAATTATACCGGCGAAGAAACCCGTTTCTTTACAGGCTTGCAATTAAAAGGTGGGGAATATCAGGCTGCGAAGGTAAAGCAGGGAGATACAACGCATCTATCCTCTTGGTTTGACGGCAGGAATGAGGTTGTTCTTTGTACCGTAAAGATGGACGATGCGAGGTATGCCATTCCCCGAACGGGTGCAGATGGGCAGGGAGAGGTTTCGATTTTCCGTATCCCGAAGGATGGTATGGAAGATTTTCCCTATAGTGACGAGGATGCACTCTATTCCACAAAGCAGTATGGCAAGGCAGAGTCATTGCAGACCTTTTCCGTCAATGCAGAAAATCGCATTCTTTCGCTGGAAAAGGCAGGCGATAATCAGCTGCTTCTGGCAAGAACGGAGCAGGATGCACTGATTCTGGAATTGTATGATACCAAGGGCAAGCTGCTGGATCGTCTGGAAACAGGCGTGCAGAAGGTATCGGAATATAAGATTGACTTTGTCAAGATGCTGCAGCGTGCGGATGGCTTGGTGCTTTGGCTGAATCTGAACAAAACCTTCCAAGAGGATGAGGACGGCACGGTTCATCAACGGGTAGAAGGCACAAAATGCTTCGTTGTGCAGGAGAAATCCATTGCACAGATTGCGATAGACGGCGGTGCGGAATATGTAGATGTGCAGGATGGAAAGGTGCTGAAGCTGGATGGCACGAAGCCGGAGCATATTGCGGCGGATTATTTCGGATATATGATTGATGGGTATGAGATTACAGTGACGGATGCAAAAACAAATGAACTGCTCTATCGTGGCAAACTGAAAACAGATTTTGCTGAGGATTATAATGGAGCGCTTTATGCAATCAATATCGGGCAGAGAGAAAAGCCGCTGACCGAAAGAAGGGATGAAGAAAGCTGGGTAAGATATAGCAGTATTGGCGTAAAAGAGAGATACTTCAAAATGATTTTGCCTGTTGACGGCACTGCGAAGGAAACAAGCTGGGTAGTAGGTCAAGAGGTGTATAGCTTCGAGGTGGATTTTTAAGAAAGGGGGCGGAAATATGATTGAAGTAAAGCATATCTGGTTTTCTTATGAGCAATGGGGAGATTTCGTGCTGAAGGATATTTCCTTCTCCGTAGAGCAGGGCGAGATTGTCGGGGTTCTGGGCGCGAATGGTGTCGGCAAGACAACCTTACTGAAAGTTCTGGCAGGGCTTCTGCCGCCCCGACCGAGAGAGAAGGAGCCGGAACGCGGTGTCTGGCTCGATGGCAAGCCGATTCGGGAATGTAATGCAGAAATTGCATTTATCAGTGAGGCGGGCAGCTATCTGAAGGACTTGACTCCGCAGGAATTTGGTGCATTTCTGGCGGATTTTTACCCCTCCTTTGATATGGCGTATTATGAAAAGCTGCTGCACTTCTTCGGCTTAGAGGAAAAGCCCATCAAAAAGATGTCTAAGGGGCAGAAGGCGAAGGCAGAGGTTGCCGCAGGCATGGCGAAACGGGCAAGGATTTTGATTATGGATGAGCCGTTTATCGGGAAGGATATGTTCACAAGGCAGGACTTTATGCAGGCATTGGCAGGCAGCCTGACGGGCGAGGAAACCATTTTTATTACCACCCATGAGATTGATGAGATTGAGAATTTCATTGACCGTGCGATTATTTTGAAAAATGGCGAAATTGCGGCAGATGTGCGGATGGATGATTTGCGGCAGGAGGGCAGAAGCCTGCAAGCGTTGATGAAGGAGGTCACAGGCTATAAAGAAGGAAACCTTGAGGAGCTTTTGTCATAAAATTTAATTACGAACAGCAAAAAACACCGAGGTCTGTTGATCTCGGTGCTTTTGTTTCATTGACAGAAAAAGTTAGCCATGGTATACTCAAGCTTGGAATTGAGAATATTTATCATTTTAGAATGTAGAATAGAGGGATTTTTATGACATTGAATGAGCTTCCCATCGGGAAAGAGGCAGTCATTACGAAGGTAGGCGGAGAGGGCGCATTGCGCTGTCGCCTGCTGGATATGGGCATTATCCCCAAAACGAAAATTGTGATTACCAAGGTTGCGCCGATGGGCGATCCCATTGAGCTGCGCCTGCGGGGCTATACCCTGACGATTCGTGTGGAGGACGCAAAAAATATTGAGGTGGCAGAAGGGAGCGAAACGGTATGATTTTTGCATTGGCAGGCAACCAAAACTGCGGCAAAACGACCTTATTCAACCAACTGACAGGCTCCAATCAGCACGTCGGCAACTTTCCGGGGGTAACGGTAGACCAGAAAATCGGCGAAATCCGTGGGGAGAAGGATTGCTCTGTGGTGGATTTGCCCGGCATTTATTCCATCCGTCCCTATACCAGTGAAGAAATTGTGACAAGGGATTTTATTCTGAATGAAAAGCCGGACGGCATCATCAATATTGTGGATGCAACAAATATCGAGCGAAATCTTTATCTGACCTTGCAGCTGATTGAAATGCACATTCCCATGGTTTTGGCGCTGAATATGATGGATGAGGTGCGCAACAACGGCGGCACGATTGATATTATCCGCATGAGTGAGGAGATGGGGATTCCCGTTGTTCCCATCAGTGCGATTAAAAATGAAGGGATTGAGGAGCTGCTGCAAACGGCGCTCCATGTTGCAAGGGACAGGCAATATCCGCAGATTTATGATTTTTGCCCCTCCGGCCCTGTGCATCGTTGTATCCATTCCGTTTGCCATCAGATTGAGGACCATGCGGAGCAGGCAGGCATTTCTGTCCGCTTTGCCGCAACCAAGCTGATTGAGGGGGATTCCTCGATTGCCGAAAAGCTGAGCCTTGACCAAAATGAATTGGAGCTGATTGAACACAGCATCATTCAGATGGAGGAGGAGCATGGCATGGACAGAAATGCGGCATTGGCAGATATGCGGTATGATTTTATCGAGAAGGTTTGCAGTGCAACCGTCATTAAGCCGCAGGAAAGCAAGGAGCATATCCGCAGTGTGCGCATTGACAGCGTGCTGACCAATAAATATCTGGCGATTCCCATTTTTATCCTTGTGATGTTTTTGGTGTTTTTCCTGACCTTTAACGTGGTGGGTGCTTTTTTGAGCGACCTTTTGGCAGCGGGGATTGACCGCCTTACCGCCTTGGCAGATGCGGGGCTGACCGCCTATGGCATTAACCCTGTGGTACACAGCCTTTTGATTGACGGCGTTTTTGCGGGCGTGGGCAGTGTGCTGAGCTTTTTGCCGATCATCGTGGTGCTGTTTTTCTTCCTTTCCATTTTGGAGGATACGGGCTATATGGCAAGAATTGCGTTTGTGATGGACAAGTTGCTGCGTAAAATCGGGCTTTCCGGCAGAAGTATTGTGCCGCTTTTGGTGGGCTTTGGCTGCACCGTTCCTGCGGTTATGGCAACCCGCACGCTTTCCTCGGAGAGAGACAGACGGATGACGATTTTATTGACACCGTTTATGAGCTGTTCGGCGAAGATTCCCATTTATGCGGTGTTTGCGGCGGCATTTTTTCCCAAGCAGGCGGCATTGGTTATGATTGGGCTATATGCCGCAGGGATGCTGGTGGGGATTGTGATGGCACTTTTGATTGGCAAAACTATATTCAGAGGCAAGCCTGTGCCTTTTGTTATGGAGCTGCCGAATTATCGGTTCCCCTCCGCAAAAAGTGTGCTGCTGCTGATGTGGGATAAGGCAAAGGATTTCCTGCAAAGAGCGTTTACGATTATTTTTGTGGCAACAGTTTTGATTTGGTTCCTGCAAAGCTTTGACAGCCGCTTAAATGTGGTGGCAGACAGTGCGGACAGCCTGCTTGCCATGATGGGCCATTGGCTTGCGCCGATTTTTACACCGCTTGGCTTTGGGGATTGGCGGATTCCCACGGCACTGATTACAGGCTTTTCCGCAAAGGAGGCGGTTGTCAGCACCTTGGGCGTTTTGACAGGCACCTCTATGGAGTCCTTGGGGACAGCTTTAAGCGGATTGTTTACACCGCTTTCTGCCATCAGCTTCTTGGTGTTTACGCTGTTATATACACCCTGCATGGCGGCGATTGCGGCAGTGAAGAGAGAGCTGGGCAGCGGCGTGCTGGCAGGCTGCGTTGTGGTGCTGCAGTGCGTGGTGGCATGGGTGGTTGCCTTTTTGGTATACCAAGGCCTGTGCCTGCTGTTTTAAGGAGGCGATATGATGGGGCTTTTGGATTACCTCATTCTTGCTGTGGTGGCAGGCGGCGTGCTTGCGGCTGTGCGTTATCTGAAAAGGCATGGCACCTCCTGCGGCGGCTGCAGCGGCGATTGTACGCATTGCAGAAAGAAAAAATGAGCTTCGGCGGTTTTTTATGGAATAAGTGCAAGAGAGAAGGGACGATGGTTTCCCTTCCTCCCCGCACTTATTTTTTTGTCAAGAAAAATATGACAAATTATGCTTTTTTCTCAATAAGAAGGGGTTGACAGAGAAAATTAGCCGTGGTAAACTCTATGTAAATTAGTTATAGCTAACAAAAAAGAAGGGGAGGATTCGATGAACCTGACAAATGCGCAGGAAGGCGCAGAATATAAAATTAAGGCGATTGTGACGGATGATGCGGAGATGGATGCGTTTCTGTTTTCTCTGGGCTGTTACAGCGGCGAGCCGATTACCGTTATCAGACAGGTAAAGGGCGGCTGTGTGGTATCCATCAAGGATGGACGCTATACCATTGATCATCATTTGGCAGAAGCCATCGAAATCTAAGTGGTGAACCCGTTTCACCACATATCTTTTGTCCTTGTGTTAGTGAAAGCTAACCAAAAGGACACAATCAAAAAGGATTAGGAGGAAGAAAAAAATGAGAATTGCTTTGGCGGGAAACCCCAACAGTGGTAAGACGACGATGTTTAATGCGCTGACAGGCAGAAATGAGCGTGTCGGCAACTGGGCGGGGGTTACGGTAGATAAGAAGGAATATCACATCAAAAAGAATTTTTATGATGCGGAGGAGCTGATTGCGGTTGATTTGCCTGGTGCTTACTCCATGTCTCCCTTTACCTCGGAGGAGAGCATTACCAGCTCTTATGTGAAGAACGAAAAGCCGGATGTCATCATCAATATTGTGGATGCAACCAATTTGAGCCGTTCTTTGTTCTTCACAACACAGCTTTTGGAATTGGGGATTCCTGTTGTGGTTGCGCTGAACAAGAGCGATATCAACGAAAAGAAGGAAACCAAAATTGATGAAAAGCTGCTTTCCGAAAGGCTTGGCTGCCCTGTGATTAAAACGGTTTCCGTTTCTGCAGCAGACCAAGGCTTGCAGGCGGTTGTGAAGGCGGCAGCGGCACAAAAGGGAAAGGGACAGACGGCACCCTATTGGGAGGGCGAGGTTGACCTGACCGATAAAAACGCAGTTACGGAATCCGACAGAAAGCGGTTTGCATTTGTAAACAGCGTTGTGAAGCAGGTGGAAACCAGAAGGATTTTGACAAAGGAGAAAAACAAGCAGGATAAGCTGGATGCCGTTTTGACAAACCCCATTGGCGGCATTTTGATTTTCGTTGTGGTGATGTTCCTTGTGTTTGACATTTCCCAATCGCTTTTGGGGCCGTATCTGGCGGATATCTTAACGGGGTGGATTGAGGCCTTCCAGGGCTTTGTTGCAGATAAGCTGGAGAGTGCTTCTCCCTTCATGCAGGCATTGGTTGCAGATGGTATCGTTGGCGGTGTGGGTGCCGTTGTCGGCTTCCTGCCCTTGGTTATGGTAATGTATTTCCTGATGGCTCTCTTGGAGGACTGCGGCTATATGGCACGTGTGTCCATGGTGCTGGACCCCATCTTTAAGAAGGTTGGGCTTTCCGGTAAGTCCGTGATTTCCTTCGTTATCGGCACAGGCTGTGCCATCCCCGGTGTTATGGCGGCAAGAACCATCAAAAACGAAAGAGAACGCAGAGTTACGGCAATGCTGACCTCCTTCATGCCCTGTGGCGCAAAGCTGCCTGTTATCGCATTGTTTGCAGGCGCATTTTTCGCAGATGCCTCTTGGGTTGGCACATTGATGTATTTTGTTGGGATTATTTTGATTTTTGTGGGCGCACTGCTGATTAACAAAATTGCAGGGCATAAGGTAAGAAAATCCTTCTTCATTATGGAGCTGCCCGAATATAAGCTGCCAAGCCTGAAAAGAGCGTTTTATTCCATGTGCTCTCGTGGGAAGGCTTACATTGTGAAAGCGGGTACGGTTATTTTGGTCTGCAACACCGTTGTGCAGATTATGCAGTCCTTCACATGGCAGCTGCAGCTGGTGGAAGAGGGCATGGAGCATACCTCCATTTTGGCATCCGTTGCATCTCCCTTCGCAATCCTGCTGATTCCTCTGGGCTTTGGTGCATGGCAGCTGGCAGCGGCGGCGATTACAGGCTTTATCGCAAAGGAGAACGTGGTTGGCACACTGGCGGTTTGCTATGGTGTGACAAATTTCATTGATACAGAGGAGCTGGCGTTGGTCGGCGGCGGCAATCAGGTTGCGGCCATCATGGGCTTGACAAAGGTAGCCGCTTTGGCATATTTGATGTTTAACCTTTATACCCCTCCCTGCTTTGCGGCGATGGGTGCAATGAATTCCGAAATTAAGAGTAAGAAATGGCTCTTTGGCGGCATTGGCCTGCAGTTTGCAACCGGCTTTATCATTGCATTTTTCGTATACCAGATTGGTACCCTTGTGACAACAGGTGCATTGGGCAACGGCTTTGTTCCCGGTCTGATTGCGGTGCTTGTGATTGTTGGGATCATTGTGCATTTGATTTTGAAGGCAAACAGAAGCATTGCAACGGAATATGCGTTGGGCAATAACGTGAACCGTGCATAAAAAGAAAAAAAGGAGTCTTGGGTATGACTGATTTGATTGTTGGCATCGTGGTGGCTGTGATTATCGGTGCGGCCCTGCTGTATATCAGAAGGGAAAAGAAGAAGGGGGCGGCGTGCATTGGCTGCCCCAACGCCTGCACCTGCCAAAAGCATGCAGACCAAAAATGCCATACGGAAGAATAAAACGCATACAAAAGAGAAAAGCCCCTTGCGAAGATTCGCAAGGGGCTTTTTTGCGGGAGAGGAAAACGGCAAAACAAAAGCAGATTCATGTGAACCTGCCTTCGTTTTTAGAGAGATAATAGAGTTTTAAGAGAGTTTATTTGAGGAGTTTTTATAGAAACATCTGAGTCAGATGCTATCTAACGAATCAATAGGCGGAGAAGCCTTCGCCAAAGGCGGTGCATTCTACCTTTGCAGCTGCATCGGGGAAGCCGTTTACCATCAGACCTTCGTCATACAGGTTTGCGCCTGCCTTTGCTGTGCGTGCCGCCCAGTCACGCATCCACTGACCATCGCCCCAGCCGTAGGAGCCGAACAGAGCCACCTTTTTGCCGCTCAGCTTGCCCTCAATGGCAGAGAAGAAGGGATCAAATTCGCTTTCCTCCAGCACCTCATCGCCCATTGCAGAGCAGCCAAAGGCAATTTTATCATAGTCTGCAACGTCGCCTGTGAATTGGTCTACGGAGAAAAGCTCTGTGCCTTCGCCCATGCCTGCGGCGATTGCGTTTGCCATGGCCGCTGTGTTGCCTGTTCCACTCCAATAGATTACTGCTTTTTTCATTTTGTGTACCTCCTAAAGATGTAAGTTTTATATCGCTGCGCCGGTGTGTGTCAAAAGAGACACGATATCTGCACCGGCGGAAGCTTGCTCCATCAATCTTTTTCTGCATCTGGCATAGCTGCGGAAGGTGCGCAGGGCGGCCTTGCCGTTTCCATAGACCTTCCAATCGCCGACCAGCTTATAGTTATGCCCTTTCTCACGGATGAAGGCAAAAACGTCCTCGGCAGGATAGCCGAAGAAGAAGCCGATTTCGTGAGGAAATTCTGCACCCGAAAGGATATGCCGACGCAGAACACAGAGGGTTTCATAAAGAGATTCCTCTGTATCCGCTGTTTCGGGATAGCCCTCTTGGATGAGAAAGGCCTTCACGGCCGGCTGCCTGAAATAGTGCAGCAGCATATCCTTTCGATAAACGAAAAGATAAACCCTTTGCTTTTTGCAGTAAAGATATTCAACGGAAATGCCCAAGGGGGCAAGCTCTTTTTTATATTTGTCAATCTCCTTACGATAATCCGACAGACAGTTGACGGAAAAGGAGAAAAGATTTGCCTGCTTTCTGCCCAGAAGGGCGGGGGAGGCAAAAAATAACAAATCCTTTTCAAAATCGGACATAGATACCTCCTTTGTTAGCTTTAGCTAACTTATGTTTAGAAATCAAGCAATGCAATATTGACCGAGAATACGCTTTAACGCAGAAGAAGAGCTGCTGTGGCTGCGTTCAATGGTAATATTGTTTTTTTCTGCCTCCTGCACGGCACCGTTAACCATGATATGAGAAACGGTGCTTGTGAAAAGAATCATCAAATCCGCCTGACCAATCTGTCCTTTGAAATTGCCGGGCAGCTGTGTGAATACTTTTCCCTTGCAGTTGAATTTTTTGCAAATATCCATGTATTGACGAACCATTCTATCATGCCCGCCTACAATGACAACACTCATGGGATGCCCTCCTTTCTTATTAGTTAGCTTAAGCTAACTTATGAAAATAGGATAACACGCAAGGGGAGGGCTGTCAAGCAATTCATAGTGAATTTATGTGAAAATGATTCTCAAAAAGAAGGCGGCTGCGTTTCGGGGAGGATAGGGAGGAAGGTCTGCTTTTGTCCGCAGGTGTCCGAAAACGGTCAAAAATGCGGACAGGGACGGACATTTTACGGAATATTGTGGAATTTTGGCGGTTTTTCCGAGAATCTTTTATTGTAAAGCCGTTGGATTTTGTAGTACAATGAAGCTGAAGAAATATGGTACTTGAGTCGAAGGAGGAAGCCCTTTGGAAATTATAAACTGGAAAGAATTGCTTTACCCTTATGAGCAGGCGGTGGAGGAGCTGCTGCTGAAGTTCAGAAATCTGGATAAGGAATGTCGGCACTTGGGCATTTATTCTCCTGTGGATTCTGTGACGGGAAGATTGAAAACCCCTGCCAGCATTTTGGATAAGGCGGGCAGAAAGCATATTCCGCCCGAGCGAATTGAGGCGGAGATTGAAGATATTGCGGGTATTCGTATTCTCTGCCAATTTGTAGAGGATATTCAAAAGGTGGTCGATATGGTGCGTTCCCGTGAGGACATGACCATTGTGCAGGAGAAGGATTACATAACAAATACCAAGGCGAGCGGCTACCGCAGCTATCATATCATCATTCGATACCCCTTGAGTACGGCACTGGGGCCGAAGGAGGTTTTTGCGGAGATTCAGATTCGCACGAATGCAATGAACTTCTGGGCAACGGCGGAGCATTCCCTGCGCTATAAATACAGCGGTAATATTCCGCAGGAGCTACAGGACAGACTGCATAACTGTGCCGAGGCGGCCTTTCATTTAGACCAAGAGATGTCTACGATTCGGGAGGAAATCACGAATGCACAGCGGTTGAACGAAATTCGCAGAAAAATGACCTCGAATATTTTGGATAATATCCAAAAGCTGCATTTCATTTTGAATTTGGAGGACATGAGTGCCATCAACAAGGAATTTGCGGATGTTTGGAACAGCGACGATATGGATCGGCTGAGAGAATTCAACGAAAGGCTGAATGTTTTGGCAGAGGTTTATCGGATTTAAAAAAAGGAGGGAGAAAATGGCACTGTTTGCCATTGCAGACCTGCACTTTGCCTTTTCTGTGCATAAGCCCATGGATATTTTTGGGGAGCATTGGAAAAACCATAGCCAAAAAATCATAGAAGGCTGGAGAAAAACCGTTACGGAGGCGGACACCGTGCTTTTGCCGGGAGATATTTCCTGGGGGATGCGGATTGCGGAGGCGGCGGCAGATTTGGATGTGATTTACGGCTTGCCGGGCAGAAAGATTTTGCTTGGCGGCAACCATGATTATTGGTGGAAATCCTCTGCAAAGCTGGAGGAGCGCTATCCGGGGATGCGGTTTTTGAAGAACAGCTTTGATCGATATGAGGATTGGCATATTTGCGGCACAAGGGGCTGGCTTTGCCCCAATGCGACGCATTTTACGGAGGAGGACAGGCGGATTTACGAAAGAGAGCAGGTGCGGCTCAGGCTATCCTTGGATGCAGCCATGCGGGACGGTGCGGAGAACATTCTTTTGATGATGCACTTTCCGCCGATGAATGAACAGCAGGAGCCTTCTGCCTTTACCGCTTTATTTCGAGAATATCCCATCCGAAGGGTTATTTACGGGCATTTGCACGGGGCGGCAAGCCACAGGACTGCCTTTGAAGGAGAGCGGGAGGGCGTGGAGTATGCCTTGGTTGCGGCGGATTATATTGATTTTTGTCCGAAACGGATTTTATAAAAAACGGGATTGGAAAAAGGCCGAGGATGTCTGCGGACAGGCGGAGAAATGAGCTTGTATTTTAAAAAATACACGAAAAAACAAATGTTTTTGGAAAAGGATTCGCTGTTTTTAACAGAATTGGATTTTTTGTAAAAATGGGTTTACTTTCATTTCCCAATGTGATAGTATGATAAAAACCAAATTGCTTTTAAAAAAGAGAAGGAAGAGGATGCAAATGATGAAACAGAATCAGATTTTTGCAACTGCATACTTTTATTTTTACCGTGTTTTCAGAGATTCAAAGTGAATTTTACTGTTAAGAAAAGACGGTTTGTTTTGATGGTTTTTTTCTTATTGAAAGCATAGGAGCTTTGCAGTGAAATTCGCTGCGAAGCTTTTTCTTTTTTATGGCAAAAGCAAGCAGCCCTTTGCAAAGCGGAAACAAAAGAGGACAAGACAGAAGGATTTTTTAAGGAGGAGACAGTTATGGTAGTAGTATTGAAACCCGACACAAAGGAAGAACAGATTGAAAACCTGAAGGTATGGCTGGACAGCATGGGCATCAGCACACATATTTCCCGTGGCGTAAATCATACGATTGTAGGTTTGGTTGGTGATACCTCTGTGGTTGACATGGATTTGGTCAGAGCGCTTGATATCGTTGAAAATGTGCAGCGGATTCAGGAGCCCTTTAAAAATGCAAACCGCAAATTCCACAATGCCGACCAGGTGGTAGATGTTGCGGGCGTGAAAATCGGCGGCGGCAATTTCCAGATTATCGCAGGCCCCTGCTCCGTGGAAAGCGAGGCACAGGTTTGTGAAATCGCAGAAAGAGTCAAAGCGGCAGGCGCAGGCCTTCTGCGTGGCGGTGCTTTCAAGCCCAGAACCTCCCCCTACGCATTCCAAGGGCTGAAGGGCGATGGCCTGAAGCTGTTGGTGGAGGCAAAGCAGATGACCGGACTGCCCATCGTTTCCGAGATTATGAATGCGGTGCATATCCCTATGTTTGAGGAATCTGTTGACTTGGTGCAGGTTGGCGCAAGAAATATGCAGAACTTTGAGCTGCTGAAGGAGGTCGGCAAGATGTCCAAGCCCATTTTGCTGAAAAGAGGCTTGGCGAATACGATTGATGAGCTGCTGATGAGTGCGGAATACATCATGGCAAGCGGCAATGAAAACGTAATCCTTTGCGAAAGAGGGATTCGTACCTTTGAAACAAGAACAAGAAACACACTGGATTTGAGTGCGGTGCCTGTGCTGAAGAAGCTGACACATCTGCCTATCGTGGTGGACCCCAGTCATGCAATGGGCTATGCACATCTGGTAAAGCCGATGGCAATGGCGGCAACCGTGGCAGGCGCAGACGGACTGATGATTGAGGTACACAACAACCCTGCAAAAGCATTGTGCGACGGCCCTCAGTCCTTGACGCCCGACCAGTTTGATGATGTTGCAAAGCAGGTGTTCCAACTGAGACCGTTTGCCTGCAAATACGATTACTAATCAAGCGGTAGGAAAAGAGGGTGAACGATATGAAGGTTGGCGTAGTTGGCCTTGGGCTGATTGGCGGCTCTATGGCGAAGGCAGTAAAGAAAAAAACAGAGCATACGGTGCTGGGATGGGATGTTTCCGAAACCATCCGTTACAGTGCATTGCTGATGGAGGCGGTGCATGGCTTTATGGAGGAGGGCAACCCCAAGGATTGTGATTTGGTTCTGCTGGGGTTATATCCTCATTTGACTGTGGAATATATCCAAAAGCACGCAAAGGATTTCAAAAAGGGCGCTGTGGTTGTGGATTGTGCCGGTGTAAAGAGAGTGATTTGTGAGCAGGTGCAGGAAACAGCGGCGGAAAACGGCTTTATTTTCGTGGGGGCGCACCCGATGGCAGGGGTGGAGCGTTCCGGCTTTACCTATTCCACCGCAGATATGTTCAATGGTGCGACTTTGGTTGTGACACCCTATAAGGGGACAGACCTTGGCATGATGAATGCACTGAGCATGTTTTTCAAAAAGCTTGGCTTTGCAAGATTGAAATTTACCACAACAGAGGAGCATGATGCAATGATTGCATATACCTCTCAGCTGGCACATGTGGTTTCCAGTGCGTATGTCAAGGGGGCATCGTCCGATAATTTCAAGGATTTTTCCGGCGGCAGCTTTCAGGATATGACACGAGTGGCACGCTTGAATGAAAACATGTGGACGGAGCTGTTTTTGGATAACGGGGATAACCTTGCCAATGAGATTGACAGCCTGATTGCACGTATGCAGGCATACAGCGATGCCATTAAGGCGAAGGATGCGGATACCCTGTGTGAGCTGCTCAGAGAGGGCAGAGAAAAATGTATTGCGATTGATGAAATCAAGGATTTTGATTAAGGTTGTGAGAGCATGAGAAAAGTGATTGTCAGTGCGTCCACAGAATATGCGGTTTTGATTGGGCGTGGACTTTTGGCACAGCTTGGGGCGGAAATGGCGAAACGTATTCGTCCCTGCAAGGCCGCAGTCATTACAGATACAACAGTAGAAAGGCTTTATGCAAAGCAGGCGGAGGATTCCTTGGCGGCGGCAGGCTTTCAGGTTTGCCGTTTTGCCTACCCTGCCGGCGAAGGCTCTAAGCATATCGGCACATTGAGCGATATTTTAGAATTTTTGGCGGAGGAGGAGATTACCCGACAGGATATCATTGTTGCACTGGGCGGCGGCGTTGCGGGTGACATGGCAGGCTTTGCGGCGGCGGTATACCAAAGAGGGATTCGCTTTGTGCAGGTGCCGACAACACTGCTGGCGGCGGTGGATTCCTCTGTCGGCGGCAAGACGGCGATTGATTTGAAGGCAGGCAAGAACATGGCGGGTGCATTTTATCAGCCGCAGCTGGTGCTTTGCGATGTGGATACACTGGACACACTGCCGGAGGAAATTTTTGCGGACGGCGTTGCGGAAACGCTGAAATACGGCGTGATTGGCGATGCGGCTTTGTTTGCCAAAACGGCGGAAGGAGAGCTGCGTGCCGATTTGGAGGAAATCATTGAAACCTGCGTGAAAATGAAGCGGGACATCGTGATGGAGGATGAATTTGACACAGGGCTGCGTCAGCTTTTGAACCTTGGGCATACCCTGGGACACGCCATTGAAAAGAACAGCAATTTCACGCTTTCGCATGGACACGCTGTTGCCATTGGGATGTATTTGATTGCAAAGGTGGCGGAAAAAAGAGGCTTGGCAGAAAGCGGCCTGGCAGAAACCATTCGGCAGGCACTTTTGCGGAACAGGCTGCCTGTTTCAACCACCTACACCGCAGAGGAAATTGCGGCAGGGGTGTTGAAGGACAAAAAACGCAGAGGCGGCGAAATCAGCTTTGTTTTTCCGACGGAAATCGGGCATTGTGAAATTGTGAAGATTCCCACGGCGGATGTGTTGGATTTGGTTCGGACGGCATTGTATTAAAGG
>NZ_CAKQVD010000035.1 GCF_934277605.1 uncultured Anaerotignum sp. | reverse complement strand
ACCTTGCCGTCTGAGGATTTGATATTCTGAAAACCGAGAGCCTGACACTCTCTCTTGACTACGGCTTCTAAGCCGAAGGTGGTTGTTGCAATCAGATTGATACTCATTTGTTCTCTCCCATCTTTTTTCTGTAACGATATGATTTCCTAAGGAACAGTCTATCATTTTTCCTGCCAAAAGAAAAGGCTAATCGGCAGATTTTTCCTGACAGGTTTTTTTGCATTTTTTGCAAATTTTGCTGCCACCTCTTGAAGAAAGCACAAAAAAAGGGTATCATAGAAAGGATAGAAAAATTTTGATAAAGTGAGGAAAATTATGTATAAGCTATTGAAAAAATGCGGCAGAGCAAAGCGTGCCGAATTCCATACCCCTCATGGCGTAATCCAGACACCCGTCTTTATGAATGTCGGCACAGCGGGGGCGATTAAGGGGGCTGTTTCCACAGAGGATCTGGAGCAGCTGAAATGTCAGGTGGAGCTTTCCAATACCTACCATCTGCATCTGCGCCCTGGGGATAAGCTGATTAAGGAAATGGGCGGTCTGCATAAATTCATGGTCTGGGATAAACCGATTTTGACCGATTCCGGCGGCTTTCAGGTATTCTCTCTTGGGCTTCTGCGCAAAATCAAGGAGGAGGGCGTTTATTTCAGCTCTCATATTGATGGCAGAAAAATCTTCATGGGGCCGGAGGAAAGCATGCAGATTCAGTCTAACCTTGGCTCAACCATTGCCATGGCGTTTGATGAATGTATCGGCTTGCCTGCGGAGCGTCCCTATGTGGAGGCCTCTGTTGCGAGAACGACTCGCTGGCTGGAGCGCTGCAAAAAGGAGATGCACCGCTTGAATCAGCTGGAGGATACCGTCAACCCCAAGCAGATGCTTTTTGGCATTAACCAAGGGGCAACCTTTGCGGATATCCGCATTGAGCATGCAAAGAGAATTTCCGAAATGGATTTGGATGGCTATGCCATCGGTGGCCTTGCCGTTGGGGAAAGCCATGCAGAGATGTATTATGTTTTGGATGAGGTTGTGCCGTATCTGCCTGAGGATAAGCCGACCTATCTGATGGGGGTTGGTACGCCCGAAAATATTTTGGAGGCAGTAGAGCGTGGGGTGGACTTTTTTGACTGCGTTTTGCCTGCAAGAAACGGACGCCATGCCCATGTGTATACGAACAAGGGCAAGCTGAACCTTTTGAATGCGAAATATGAAAAGGATGAAGCGCCGATTGATGAGACCTGCGGCTGCCCTGCATGCAGAAGATATACAAGAGCATATATCCGCCATCTTTTTAAGGCGAAGGAAATGCTTGCCATGCGCCTTTGCGTGATGCACAATTTATATTTCTTCAACAGCTTGATGGAGGAAATTCGGCAGGCAATCGAGGAGGACCGTTTCCCTGCTTATAAAAAAGCAAAGCTGGAGGCTTTTCGTGAAAACGGGAAATAACCACCTTGACGGAAAATGAAAAATTATATATAATTTGGTATTAGATACTGCGCAACATTAAATTTTTAAAAAGTTAGGAGAGAAAAAAATGGTATCATTTTTACTTGACACAGTTGTAAAACCCGCCGGCGAGGCAGCAAAAGCAACCGCAGGCAAAACACAGAGCACAGGCCTTTTCGGCACATGGATGACAGACCATCCCGTTATGCTGATTGTTGTTTACTGCCTTGTTCTGCTTTTGATTATGTATTTTCTGTCTATCAGACCGACACAGAAAAAAGAGAAAAAGCTGGCTGAGCTGAGAAATGCAATCGAGATTGGCGACAATATCATCACAAACAGCGGCTTCTATGGAAAGGTTGTTGATACAACATATGATACACTGATTGTTGAATTTGGTTTGAACAGAGGTGTTCGTATCCCCGTTGCAAAAACAGAGGTGTTCGGCAAGGCAGAACCCAATATGTCCAACGAGGCACCTGTGGAGGAGGAAGAACCTAAGAAAAAGGGTTTGTTCCGCAGAGGATAATGATAAAATAAAAGGAAAAGCATTGGTTTTCGACATGGTCGGCGCCGATGCTTTTTTGTTTGCAAAAAAAGGAAAAGCGTGAGCTTCAGCCGCAAAAAAAGTGAGGTATAGAAAGCCTGCCTTCGTTCATACTAAGGGAAAAGGAGGGAATGGGATGACTTTGCCTATCACGAATGAAAACGGATATTTTGAGATACGCCTGGAAAGCATTGGCGGCTTGGGGGCGAATCTGTGCGGTAAGATGTTGGGAGAATTGGGTGCGGTCATACTGGGGCTGAATGCCGCAAGCTTTTCCAGCTATGGCTCGGAAAAAAGAGGCTCGCCTGTGAAGGCTTATATTCGCTGGGCGGAGCAGGGGCAGGAAATCGGCATTAACAGCCCTGTGGAAGCACCGCATATTTTGGGTTTATTCCATGAGGCATTGGCAGGAAAACTGCCTGTGACCGCAGGGGTAACGGAAAAAACGAAGGTGGTTGTGAATACGGATGCAGAGCCGGAGGAGATGCGAAAGCGGCTGCGGCTTTGCGGCGGCGAATTGTTTTGCATTGATGCCCTTCGCATTGCAATGGAAACCAAAACAAGAGTCAATATGGTTATGCTTGGGGCAATTGCCAAGGCAAGCGGCTTTATTCCGCTTGAGGCGGCAGAGCAAATTGCGAAGGAAACGCTTGGGAAGAAATATCCTGCACTGCTGGAGGCAAATTTGGAGGGACTGCGGCGTGGCTTTTCCGAAACAAAGCAGGCGTTTTTTGCGCAGGATGGCACCTACCCCGAAATACCCTATCAGGAGCCGAAAAACAAATGGGGATATGCAACTGCACCAATCGGAGGCACCAATACGCAATTCGGCAGTACGATTTCCAATGAGCTTTCTGCCTCAAGGCAGGGATATATTCCGTTGTTCCTTCGGGAAAGGTGCATCAACTGTGCCTTGTGCGACAGTGCTTGTCCCGATATGGTGTTCCGCTTTGAAAAGGGGGAATATAAGGGCAAGCCTGCCATGATTAACATGGGCTTGGACTATCATCATTGCAAGGGCTGCCTGCGCTGTGTGGAGGTTTGCCCCACGCAAGCCCTTGTGGCAGGGGTGGAACGAGAGCATCCGCAGCCGCAGTGGTTTGTGCGAAATAAGGATTTGATTGCAAAGAAAATCGAATATGAGGATGCGGGTGCAGATGGATGGATTACAAGTGAAGCCTTCCTGACAGAAAAACGGATAGACGGAGGTGCGGTTTGATGGAGCAGCAAAGGGTGCTATTTGAAAGCGGGAACG
Organism: uncultured Anaerotignum sp.; assembly: GCF_934277605.1. Lineage (GTDB taxonomy): Bacteria > Bacillota > Clostridia > Lachnospirales > Anaerotignaceae > Anaerotignum_A. The sequence continues at coordinate 17,174 of NZ_CAKQVD010000035.1, read as the reverse complement.
AGGTGGCGGCGTATGCGGCAAAGCAAATCAATTATCATGTGATGGGCTATTATCCGATTACACCCTCCACACAGATTGCGGAATTTTTGGATGAAATGAAGGCGGATGGGCAGCATGAAATCCGAATGATTCCTGCGGAGGGCGAGCATAGCGCCGCAGGGATTTGCTATGGTGCGGCAACGGGCGGCGGAAGGGTATTCAATGCGACCAGTGCGAATGGCTTGCTCTATGCCTTGGAGCAGCTCCCTGTGCAGGCGGGGACACGCTTTCCGATGGTTATGAATGTGGCGTGCCGCACAATTTCGGGGCCGCTGTGTATCAAGGGAGATCACAGTGATATTATGTATTGCCTGAATACCGGTTGGCTGATTTTGTTTGCGAATACACCGCAAGCGGTTTATGACATGAACATCTGCGGCTTAAAGCTTGCAGAGCGGGTAAAGCTGCCTGTTATTGTTGCGTTTGACGGCTTTTTTACCAGCCACCAAAAGCGGCGGTGCATGGTTTTTGCTGAGGATACAGCCGTGCAGAATTTCATCGGGGCATATCAGGCGGAATATTCCGCACTGGATTTGGAAAACCCTGTTACCATCGGTTCGTATATGAATGAGCCGGATGTGCTGAATAATAAATTTCAGCTGCATCAAGCCATGGAGATGGCAAGAGAGGCGATTCCTGCTGTTTTTGCAGAATATGAAGGGCTTTCCGGACGGCACTATGCCTTTGCGGAGGGATATCAGACAGAGGATGCGGAGGTTTTACTGTTTCTGCTTGGCTCTGCCTATCATACGGCGAAGGTTGCCGTTGACCGCCTGCGTAAACAGGGCAAGCGGGTTGGCGTATTTACAACAAATGTTCTGCGGCCGTTTCCTGCGGAGGAATTATATCAGCTTTGCAGACATGCGAAAACCATCGTGGCTGCGGATCGGCAGGACAGCTATGGCGCAAGGGGCGGCAATCTTTCCTTGGAGCTGAAGGCAATGCTGCAGGAAAAGGGCGCAGGGGCGAAGGTGCTGACACGCATTTACGGTTTGGGCGGAAAGGATTTTTATGTGCAGGATGCGGAGGAGCTGCTCCTATCCGGCTATGACGAGGCGGCAGAGCGGTTTGATTATTTTGGGAAATATGCGGGCGAAAGCGTCCATACAGAGCCGTTTTTTGCTCCCTTGACAGAGGAGAAAACGAAGCCGGGCACAACAAAATGCGTGATGGAAAATGGCCGTCTGCGTGTGGAGGGCGGCAGTCTGAATGGCACCACAGAGGTGCCAAAGCGTATTGCACCGGGGCATGGTGCTTGTCCGGGCTGTGGGATTCCTGTCAATCTGAATTTGCTTTTGCGTGGGATTGAGGGGAATGTGGTGCTGCTGTTCCAGACAGGGTGCGGCATGGTGGTTACAACGGGCTATCCGAAAACGGCATTCAAGGTGCCTTATGTGCATAACCTGTTTCAAAATGGGGCGGCAACACTGACGGGCCTTTCAGAGATGTTTCGTGAAAAACAAAAGCGTGGCGAATATCCCGCAGGGGAAATCACGTTCATCATGGTGAGCGGAGACGGCGGCATGGATATCGGCATGGGGGCGGCATTGGGAACGGCAATCCGCAACAACAGGCTGATTTTGTTTGAATATGATAACGGCGGCTATATGAATACGGGCTATCAGCTTTCCTATTCTACGCCGCTTGGGGCAAAAAGCAGCACCTCTCATGTGGGGAAGCAGCAATACGGCAAGAGCTTTTTCCACAAGGATATGCCGCAAATCATGGCGGCAACAGGGATTCCCTATGTGGCAACGGTGGCAGAATCCAACCCTGTTGATTTCATCAAAAAGGCGGCAAAGGCACAGTATTACGCACAGCATTACGGGACGGCGTATATCAAAACGCTTTCTGCCTGTCCGCTGAACTGGGGCGATGCACCCAATCGGGAGCGCAAGGTGATTGCGGGGGCGGTGGATTGCTGTTATTTCCCGTTATATGAGGTGGAGCAGGGGATAACGGCATTAAGCTATGATCCGAAGGAGAAAAAGCTGCCTGTGACCGAGTGGCTGAAGCAAATGGGACGCACCAAGCATTTGACACAGGGAAAATATCATGCAGTGACGGATGCCCTGCAGGCGGAAATTGACCGCAGATGGCTGCGCTTGAAAACGAAGGCGGAGCAGGAATTGCTTTAAAAACGGAGTAGTTGAAAAAAGGAGAGAAAAACATGGATTTTCAGCAGAGCGAAACGAAAAAGAACCTCATGCGTGCATTTGCAGGGGAAAGCCAAGCACGCAACCGCTATATTTTTGCGGCAGAGCAGGCAAAACAGCAAAAGCTGCAGGTGGTGGAGCTTGTGTTTCAATTTACTGCCAAGCAGGAGGAGGCACACGCCAAGGTTTTTTATGACCATTTCAAAGAGATTGCAGGGGATACCGTGGAAATAGACGGCGGCTATCCGGTCAATCTTTCCACATCTGTGTTGGAGCTTTTGCGTGCGGCACAGCACAATGAATATGAAGAATTTGAGCCGATTTATCAAGCCTTTGGGGATAAGGCGCTGGAGGAGGGCTTTCCACAGGTGGCATCCTCCTTTCATCAGATTGCAGGCATTGAAAAAACGCATGGAGACCGTTTCGGACGGCTTGCGGATTTATTGGAGGAAAATAAATTATTCATCAATGCTGTGGAATGCAAGTGGATGTGCTTAAATTGCGGCTTTATTTTTGAAGGGAAGGAGGCGCCGCAGAAATGCCCTGTTTGTCAGCATGATAGGGGCTTTTTCATCCGATTGGAGCTGGCACCCTATACGACAGGGGCATAAAAAAGGGACAGGGCGAATTTGCCCTATCCCATACATAGCCCTCTTAGAAGGGTGCATCTTCCCATTGCTTGCCGTTGATGGTGGCACGCTCATCCTCCTCCAAGGGAATGACAATGCACGTTTTGCCATTGATTTGTTCTCTTTGGATGGCAGGCAGCTTTTCCGCAGAAACCTGCAAAATGACTTCTTTTTCCGGGAGTGCTTCCTTTTCCTCCAATTTTTGCTTCAGGCTTTCGACCTCCAGTGCAAGCACCTCGGCTTTTTTGGCGGCGGCTCTTGTCTGCAAAGCCTTGCTGTCAATCAAATTTTCCGCAAGAGGCGGGGTGTCGCCGAAGGTTTCCTCGCAAATTTCCTCCACCTTGGAAATGACCTCCTCGGAAAGCCCTTTTTCTGCCATGGCCTCCCGAATGGCAGGGGGTGTCAGGAGAACAGGCTCATTTTCAAACACATTTTTATGCTCCTCAACCATATCATTCAAATCCTGCTGAATATCCAAAATGACGTTTTTCGCATCCTCCATTTCCTCGGAAATGACATCCTTCAAAATGCCATGGAAGGTCTTTTTTTCCTCGGCGGCGGTGCGCTTTGGCTCACAGCCCAAAGCCTCCTGCATAAATTCCGGCTGTGCCTTTTTCGCATCCTTCACATAATAGCCCAGTGCATTCACATCACTGCTGCGGTCAGAAAAGGCGGGAAACAAAAAGCCTGTTTCGGGGACGGAAACCACCCAATCTCGAATACGGGGAGCAATCACATTTTTATCCTTATGATAGCCCAAGCCTGCCTTTGTCAGCTCAACGGGGCAAATGGCACAGAGGATATATTCATAAACCTCCTCGGATTCATCCAGCTTATTGTTATCAGTCGTTTTCGTGATGACATCATAGGCATCATGGAACAGGAGAATGAGATAATTCCCTGCAAAATCATATTCACGGATGATACGCTCATAAAGCAAATCAAGCAAGCCATCCCCCTTTAAGCCACTGTCCCGCAGGGCAAGGAAAAACCGCTGTGCCTCATTCCCTTCATCATCTCTGCGGAAGGAAAGCTCTAAAAGATTGTTGCCGATTGTGCCGGAAAGTGCTTTTTTGGCAATCTCCAGATATTTATAAAATTCCTCCTCCTCCAGATTGAGAAAGGTTTCATCGATATGTAAAAGAATATTCTTTTGGCTGTCCACATAACAGCCACGCATTTTTGTAAAGGTGCAAGCGTCCTTTTTGAAACGGCGCTTTAATTCCAAAATGTCTTTTTTCTGCATGGTGCGCTCCCTTCTTTCGTTTTGATTCCAAGAGATATTATAAATACTTTTTCCTTTTGCCGCAAGAGGCGGATTTTTTTACGGAAATCGGAAGGAAATATTTCACAGAAATAGGAAGGAAATATAGTCTTGACAGAACAAAGCCAAGCATGTATAATCGTTCTAAAAAGAACGATAGAAGGAGGCGGTCGTTCGTGTTCTGGGATAAGCATAAGACCATAACCAATTATTATCAAATGCTTGCGCATGATGTATGCGAGAAATATCAGTTGACACAGATGGAATATGACATTCTTATGTTTTTGCACAATCATCCGCAGCATAATACGGCGGCGGAAATCGTAAAGATTCGCAAATCGACAAAATCCCACGTTTCCACCTCAATCAAGGATTTGGAGGAAAAGGGCTTGATTGAAAGAATCCGCAGTGCCGATAACAAAAAGCATATTGAGATTGTGCTGTTAAGTGCGGCAGAGCCGATTATTGAGGCAGGGCAAAGTGCGCAAAGACAATTTGCAAAAAATGTTTTATCGGGCTTGACCGAGGAGGAAAAACGGATTTGCATGAATGTGTTTCATAAAATTTGCAGCAATGCGGATTATTTTTTGAAGAAGGAGAAGAAGGATGAAAAATAGATTTTGCGTGAAGAAAAAAAACCTTTTGCTGATTGCGGGCATTGTGTGGCTGATGGCAGGGTTTAATGTTGCCCGCTTGGGTGTGCTTTCCTATTTGCTGATTGAAAGACAGTTGTATTTATATTTGCTTTCTGTGCTTGTGTTTTTCCTTTTCGGAAGAATGTTTTTTCGGATGAGCAAAAAGCACACAAAGCGCATTATCGCCTATGAGGAATATCGCCCGTTTTGGCATTTCTTTGATAAAAAGGCTTATATTATGATGGCTTGCATGATGGGCGGCGGCATTGGTCTGCGTGCCGCAGGGATTTTTCCGGATATCTTTGTTGCATTTTTTTATTCCGGCTTGGGCTGTGCCTTGGCATTGGCAGGCGTGATGTTTGCGAGAAATTATTTATGCTATCACAATTTGATGGAAAAGGAGCAGGAAGCATGAGAGAAAATGACTTTAAACCGAAAATGTCGGATCGCATGGAGGCTGTCTTTGATGCCGCCTATTTGGTTTTTGACTTGATTGCGGGGATTTTGTTTTTTGTGTTTTCTAACGGAAATCGGTTATTTACTCTTTATGGCATTTTGACATTAACCCTTTGCGGCGGGGATGCCTTTCATTTGGTGCCCAGAATCATCAGGGCGATGAAGGGAAGCAGTGAAAAAATACAGAAACAGCTTGGGATTGGCTTGCAGGTATCCTCAATCACAATGACAGCCTTTTACATTCTTTTGCTCTATGTTTGGAAGGCGACCTTCCCCCAACTGCACGCACCGCTTGCAGTGGAGGCAATCATTTGGATATCGGCAATCATCAGAATCATCATTTGCTTTTTGCCGCAGAACAACTGGTGTACGGAGGATGGCAATATGCGTCTTTCCGTTCTCAGAAATGCGGTATTTGCTGTCACGGGGGTTGGTGTAATCATTTTATATGCAATTTCGGGCAATGCAGGCGGCTACCACATGACAAGAATGGTTGCGGCAATTCTCATTTCCTTCGGGTGCTATCTGCCGGTTACGCTCTTTAGCAAAACAAAGCCAAAGGTTGGCTTGCTGATGATTCCGAAAACCTGTGCGTATATGTGGATGATTGCAATGGGATTACAGCTCCTGTTTGCATAAAATGACATTGGAGGGACAAGAAAATGAAATTGGAAAGCTTTATTCGCCTGCTGACAGGCCATTTTGATAATAAGGAGCAGTTTGAAGCAATGCGGGCGGCAGGAAAGATATATCCCTATGCCGAGCATGTGAATACTGTCTGCAATGATAAAATCAAAAATCTTCCCGAGGACTTCAAGGGCGTTTTTATCGTGGAGGAAAGCTATTATGAAACAGACGGCAACCGCCATGCCTCTCCGCATTTGTTTCTGCTGACAGAAAATGAGGAGGGAATCGTGCTCTCTTCGTATGCACTTCCGGCAGGGGAAACAAAGGCCGCATTTACCTATGCCTCTATGCAGGAGGTGGATTATGACGAGCTGAAGGAATCCGAAAAGTTTACGCCTGCGCTGTATCGGGAGCAGGCAGGTGTCTGGGAGGGCGGCAGCATCAGCCAATTCTCTCCTGTGATGACCTTTCGGCTGTGGGAAAGATTTTCGGAGGCGTGCTTGGAGGTATCGGAAAGCATAGAGGTAAACGGAAAAAGAACCTTTGGCTATGATGAACCGATTATTTATAAAAGAATATAACAGCTTACGGACTCTATGGAAGCATGGAGTCCGTTTTTTAAGCGGAAAACGGTGGCTTATTACCAGTTATCCCAGTAATCCTCGGCATCACTGCCATCAGGCATAAAGCCATCCCATTCATCCATGAAGTCCTCATAGTCCTCATAATCATCGCAATCCGGCATTTCGACCTTATATTGTTTGCGTGGCGGTGTGGGATGATAGATGGGTGTGGAGGATGGTGCGTTTTTCATTTTTTCCTTTTCCTCTGCTTCCTGACAGGAGAGACATTTTTCAGAGGAATCCATAACCATGTTGTGACAGCCCTCTGTTCTGTTGACACAGGTATGCCGGATGCAATAGGGGCCACCCTTGTAAATCTCACGATAACAGCCTCTAAGGGAGCAGGTGTGCTTTCTGCAATAGGAATCAATGAAATCTGCTGTATTTTCACAGCCCTCATAAGAACAGTATAATTCTACCTTTGGATAAAATTCTTCGCCTTGCTGATCGAGCAAATAGCCATCCTTGTGCATAATGAGGGCTTCTATTGTTGCACCGCCGTCTTTGTAAAGAGAGATTGTACCACGGCGGTTGTTCCAGCTTTTAATCGGATAATCAAAAGAAACGCCATCCGAATAGGAAAGTGTAGCCTTATCCTCTGTAAATGTCCATTGGATGATAGTCCTATAGGAAGTATAATAGACAAAGGTTTCATTTAGCAGTGCAGCCTGCATTTCTTCCGGCGAATCATAAAGAGTTCGCATTTTGAGAGAGTTTCGGTCTGCGATGTATGCAAGAATCGCCATAATGATAATAAGGCTGAACAGAAGTATTGTGATGACACGGGAGGATACTTTTTTTGACATAGCATATACACCCCTTTTGCTATATTTATCATTAGTATAAGTGAAGCAGCGGGAAAAAGCAAATGATAAGGCTTTTTGCGTTGCGGAAGGCTGGGGCATGGAATATATGATAACGGAAAAAGGCTATGATGCAGATTTTCAATATCAATTTAAGAGATTAAATGTTATGCTTTGCAAACAGAAGCCCTTCATGCTATACTCGTAAGAGGCAAAAGGACAGATAGGCTGCGGCAATGGAGCTGTCCGAGCGAGTGTCCGAAATATGCTGAAAAGGATGAAATGCGGAATATTTGAAGGACGCTGAAGGGAATACTTGAGGGGGAGAGAATACCATGCACATTTTTGTTGATGCAGATGCCTGTCCTGTGGTTCATATCATTGAAAAAATTGCGAAGAAATATGATTGTGCAGTCACACTGCTGTGCGACACCAATCATGTTTTGTCATCGGAATACAGTGCTGTGGTAGTTGTTGGGGCAGGTGCCGATGCGGTGGATTATAAGCTGATTGGTCTTTGTCGCAAGGGGGATATCGTTGTATCTCAGGATTATGGTGTTGCCGCAATGGCTTTGGGGAAGGGTGCGTATGCCATTCATCAATCGGGAAGATGGTATACCGACGAAACCATAGACCGTATGCTGATGGAACGCCATCTGCATAAAAAAGCAAGAAGAGCCTCTCATAAAAATCATATCAAGGGTCCCAAAAAGCGAACCGAGGAGGATGACAAAAGATTTGCGCAGTCCTTTGAAAAAATGATTCTTATGGCGCAGGAAAAAGAAAAGGGCAGATAGACAAGGATGCACAGGCCTGGGCTTGTGCGTTTTTTGCGGGAATCGGCGGAAATGGGGAGCAGTGCAGATTGAAAAAGGAGGATAATTATACTATACTGTAAGAAAAAGGATGCTGTTTGACAGGAGGGAGAATTTATGTTTCATTATGTTTGGCCGCTTGCATTGGTTGTAGTCTCGAATGTTTTTTATCAAATCTGTGCAAAATCAGTGTCACATAAAATGAACCCTCTTGCATCGTTGACGGCTACATATATCGTAGGTGCAATCACTTCATTGGTTTTGTATTATTTGTTGAATAAAGAGGCGAATATTTTTCAGGAATATAAAGAAGCGAATTGGGCCACCTTTGTGTTGGGTGTTGCCATCGTTGGCTTAGAGGTCGGGTATATTTATGCCTACAAAGCCGGATGGCCGGTCAGCACAGCACCGATTGTGCAGGCGGCGGCGCTTTCGATGATTTTGATTTTTGTAGGGTATATTCTTTATAAAGAAAGCATCACATGGAATAAGATTGCGGGAATCATGGTTTGTTTGGTAGGCCTGTGCCTAATCAATTTTAAAAAGTAGCAGGAAAGAGGGGGAGTAAATGAGAATCCTATATGAACTTTCTTGGCTGTGGGAGCTGTTGGGACTTGCGTTTTTGACTGCGGCTGTTTGTGTGGCCTGTGCTGTGCTGATTAGCAAGGCAATCCGAAAGAGGCTCAGCAAAAAAATTGCGGCAGTGATAGGCGTGGCGGCCTTTATGGGTACTGTTTTGATTGTCATTTTGCTTGCACGGACAATTATGCCGCTTTGAGAGAACCGACAAGGTGTTAAATTTTCAAAAAAGAAGGGTAAAAAGCAGATAAGCTTTTTACCCTTCTTTTTTATAGCATTTTTATTGCTCTGTGGAGTCATTTTCCTTAAAGGTCGGCTCGATTTGATATTTCTGTATCTTGCGATAGAGCGTGCGAAGGCTCATATTCAGTTTTTTGGCAATGATTTTTTTCTGTTCAACACCCCAACCATAATGATTCAGCATTTCCAGAATAATTTTTTGTTCTGCCTGTCCGTTCAGTTGCAGAAGACCTTCCGGAATGGGCTCCTTCTTGTTTTCGATGAAATCAATCGGCAAATCTTCAGAAGTGAGGATACTGCTATTTGTTACATTTACGCAATATTCGATGACATTTTGCAGTTGGCGGATATTGCCGGGCCAATCATAAGATTGGAAGAGCTTCATAATCTCATTATCAATTCGTAACACGTTTTTGTTTAGAATCTTGTTGTAGCGTGCTAAGAAATATTCACTCAGCAGCTCGATATCCTGCTTTCTTTCACGCAATGCAGGCAGATAGACAGGAAGAACATTTAGCCTGTAGTAGAGGTCTTCACGAAAGGTTTTCTCCTGTATCATTTGCGGTAAGTCCTTGTTGGAGGCAGCAATAATGCGGATATCAATGGAACGGGGTGTTACGCCGCCAATGCGCTCTACCACCCGGTCTTGAATTACAGTGAGCAGTTTTGCCTGAATATTCAGTGGGATTTCACTTACCTCATCCAAAAAAATGGTTCCGCCGTCTGCCAATTCAAATTTACCGGGCTTACCTTGCTTTTTTGCGCCGGTAAAGGCACCCTCTTCATAGCCGAACAGCTCGGATTCAAACAGAGATTCGGGAATACTGGAGCAGTTGACAGAAATGAAGGGCATTTCCTTTCGGTTGCTTTCATAATGCAGTGCCTTTGCAATCAAACCCTTACCTGTACCGGTTTCCCCGTGGATAAATACGGTGGAAGGGCTGTTTGCAATCCGAACCACCTGCTTCTTTAGCAGCTTGATTTCTTGGCTGGTTCCGATGATATCGTCAATGGAAAAGCCGATATCCTGATTGAGGGTGCTTGCTTCCTCGGAAAATGTCGGCTTGGTTTGCTTGGTAAATTCAGGCTTAATAATGGTTGCAATCAGCTGTCCGTCTGCGTTGAAAATGGGAAAGGTTTCAATCTGAATTTGCGTATCCTCCTGCAGAGAAACAATATAGTTATTCAGCTTTTTTCCGGATAATAGATGATAGAGAGAATCCTTTGGCAATGTCTCCAAAAAGGCTTGCTTTTGAAAAATACCGGAATCACGGAAAAAGCCGAAGGAAGTATTTTCTGCCAAAATACTTCCGTTGGAATTTACAGCCAAAAGGGGATAAGGGGTAATTTCCAAGGTGGTTTTCATAATTTCCTGTGCAGCCTCAGGATATTCCAGAGAATTTTTCCCTGCGGCAATGGTGCTGATGGCAGCGGCGCAATCCTCAATCAAGGTAATGGTTTCCTGTATACTTTTCGGGGTGTTTGCACGCTTGCTCTTTGAAAAAGAAACGAAAAGCAAAACGCCAATCGGAACACCATTGCAGCAAACACACTGAGAAATTTCAAAGGTGGCCGGACAATTATGATAGCAGGAACAGCCGCCGCAAATATCCTTTTCGCCGGGAGTGGTATTGATGACCTGTTTTAAATGAAAGACTCTTTCGATAGGAGGCTTATAGACCTTTGTTCCCCAAATTTTCTCGTAGGAATCTGTATAAGCGACTAAGTCGATATTTGTGTCATAAATGGCACAGGTTAACCCGTAATGGTGGTTGAGCATAGCAAAAATAGATTGAATCTCTCGTTGACATTTCTTTAAAAGAGTCATTTTATCCCACTTCCCCTCAGTTTTTGTATAAAAATAAGTACTTTCTGTTAAGTTTTTGCTAAGTTTGGCAAATAAAAATTACAAGTTTGTCAATTTGGCAAACAAAGTGACATACTGTTTCGTTATTTTTGCCGTGAAAAACCCAAAAAAGATGCCATTTTTTATTTTCACGCTAAAAAAGCAATTAAAATTTAAAAATAATAAAACTTTTTTAACGTGCAAGTAAAAGTTGGCACGAAATTTGCTCTATATATGGGCAAATACAACAAATCCAAACAGGAAGGATAAGAATATGAGAAGAAGAACCTTCCTGAAAGGATGTGTTGTACAAAAACCAATCCTTTAATTTTAGCAAAAAAAATTAAAATTTTCAAGGAGGTTATTATGGAAAAATTGAAGCTGAACATTTCAAGATGCAAAGGTTGTTATTTATGTATGAGTGTATGTCCTACGAAAGCAATTTCCATCTCCGATCATGTAAACAAAAAGGGGTACGCGGAAATTCAAGTGGATCAGGAGAAGTGCGTTGGCTGTGGCTCCTGCTACAGAATGTGTCCCGATTATGTATTTGAAGTATTATAAAAAAGGGGGAGTAGACAGATGGCAAAAGTGTTAATGAAAGGTAACGAAGCATTAGCAGAATCCGCTCTGCGCGCAGGCTGTAGATTTTTCAGCGGATACCCGATTACACCACAGACAGAGATATTGGAATATATGTCTTGGAGAATGAAAGAGGTTGGCGGCGAATTTGTGCAGACCGAATCTGAGGTTGCCGGCATCAATATGCTCTTTGGTGCAGCAGCAGCGGGGGCAAGAGCCTTGACCTCCTCCTCCGGCCCCGGCTTCTCCTTGAAGCAGGAAGGGATTTCCTATCTGTGTGGGACAGAGCTTCCCGCAGTTATTGCAGACGTAATGCGTATCGGTTCTGCACTTGGCAACGTATTCCAAGGCCAAGGCGACTATTGGCAGTTAACCAGAGGCGGCGGCCACGGGGACTATCGTACCATCGTATTGGCTCCTAACAGTGTGCAGGAAAATGCAGACATGGCGTATGAAGCCTTTGATTTGGCAGAGAAATATAGACATCCCGTAATTGTAGCATCTGACGCAGCTATCGGCCAGATGGTTGAAGCGGTAGAGCTGAAGGATTTTAAAGAGCATGATATCAATACATACGATTGGGCAGTCAGAGGAAGAAAGGATGACGAGCCGAAGCGTACCGCAGAAAATGTATATTATGCAATGGGTGCAGATAATTATAAGGAATATCTTTTGAAAAAATATCAGGAGATTGAGGAGACAGAACAGCGTTGGGAATCCTTCTGCACAGAAGATGCAGAGATTGTTCTGGTTGCCTATGGCATTAGCTCCAGAGTCAGCAAAGAGGCAGTGAAGATTGCAAGAGCAAAGGGTTTGAAGCTTGGACTGATTCGTCCTCGTACCCTGTGGCCTTATCCGAGAAAGGCATTCGATGCACTGGGAGATTCCGTTGTTGGTTTCCTGAGTGTGGAAATGAGTATTTTGGGGCAGATGGTAGATGATATCAAACTGGCAACAGACGGCGAATATCCCGTACACTGCTATAATGAGTTTGCAAATGTGCCGGAACCCGACATTGCAATCCAGATGGCAGAAGATATGTTGAAACAGTATAAAAAATAAGGGAGGGAATCAAACATGAAACTGCAAATTCCAAAAACCATTACATCTGTGGAAAGCGGCTGGTGTCCCGGTTGTGGGCATGGTATCGTAGCAAGAATTTTGACTGAGGTCGCTGAAGAGATGGGTGTTTCCGATAAAGTGATTATGGTTAGAGACGTTGCTTGCGGTGCAATGATTTCCAATGTTGTTACATTCGACAACGTAGGCGGCGCACACGGCAGACCAATCATTACAGCCTGTGGGGTAAAAAGAGTACGCAAGGATGCTCTGGTTATCGCACATCCCGGTGATGGATCGGCGTATTCCATTGGTATGGAAAGTACCATACACGCAGCACTGCGGAATGAAAATATTTTGGCATTGGTTGTAAATAACTGTGTATTTGGTATGACAGGCGGCCAGATGTCTCCTGCAACATTGGTGGGGCAGAAAACAACATCCTCTCCCGCCGGCAGAGATTTGGCATATAACGGTGCCCCCTTTGATGTAACAAAGGCATTGAAGGATTTTGACATTGCTTATCTGGCGAGAGGCTCTGTGGACAGCCCCGGCGAAGTAATGAAGGTAAAGCAGTATATCAGAAAGGCGTTGGAAAAACAGCAGAGAGGCGAAGGCTTCTGTCTGGTTGAGGTACTTAGCCCCTGCCCGACAAACTGGGGACTTTCTCCTGTGGATAGCCTGACCTTTATGAGAGAAAAACAGAAAGCGTTCTTTCAGGTTGGCGAATTCGTTGATAAAAATGCGGAAGGAGGTATGTGATTATGAAGGAAATCATTTGTGCGGGCTTTGGTGGACAGGGCGTTCTGGTAGCCGGTATGATTATTATTTATGCAGGCATGGGCGAAGGAAAACAGGTCACATGGTTCCCCTCCTACGGTGCAGAAATGCGTGGCGGTACAGCAAACTGTACGGTAAAAATCAGCGAAGAGGAAATTGCCAGCCCTTATGTAAAACAGATTGATGTTTTGATGGCGATGAACGAAACATCTATTGATAAATTTGAAAGCAAGCTGCGTCCCAATGGTGTTCTGCTGGTAAACAGCTCCATCGTATCTCCCAATAGAGAATATCGTGATGACATTCGTGTGATTAAGGTTCCTGCAAATGACATTGCAGCGCAGACCAATAACCCCAAGGGACTGAATATCATCATGCTGGGTGCATTGGCAGAGGCGACAGATATTTTTGAGAAGGATTATCTGAAAAAATCAATGAATCAGTATTTTGCGGATAAAGGGAAAAAGAACCCCAAAAATGACATTTGTTTTGAGGAAGGCGCTTCCTATGTACATAAATAAGGAGGTATTGTATGGATATTTCAAAATTATTAAGACCAAGAGCAGTTGCAGTTGTTGGTGCCAGTGAGAAATCCGGCTTTGGCGGTGACACCTGTCGGAATATTTTGGAAAACCAAGCAGATACTTCCCATGTATATCCGGTTAATCCGAAAAAAGAAACTGTATTTGGAAAAAAATGCTATCCGACATTGGCAGATTTGCCGGAGGAAATTGACTTAGTTATCCTTTGCACCTCTCAGAAAACCATTGTTGATTTCTTGAAGCAGGCAAAAGCAAAGGGCGCAGGTGCAGCGGTTGTTTATGCCAGCGGCTATTCCGAGGTGGGTACAGCTGAAGGGAAGGCTTTTGAAAAGGAATTGGTTGATGCGGCAAAGGCACTGGATATGGTTGTTATGGGCCCCAACTGTGCAGGCTATATCAATTTCGGTGATGATATTTTCAGCTTTGCGTTTATCGGGGACTATAAAGGGAAAAAGGGCAACATCGGCTTTGTATCTCAGAGCGGTCAGTTCTGTATTGATATGATGAAGAGTGCGGAAATGAAATATTCCTTTGCAATTTCTGCCGGAAACAGTGCGATGGTGCGGATGGAGGATTATCTGAATTTCCTGATTGATGACAGCAATACGAAAGTAATTGCATTGTATCTGGAAGGGGTAAAGAATCCACATAAGTTTGAAGCTTGTTTGCAAAAGGCGATGGAAAAGAAGAAGCCTGTTGTTATTTTGAAGGCAGGCAGAAGCCCGAAGGGGCAGGCAACCGCAGCCTCTCATACAGGCAGTATGGCAGGCAGTGACAAGACCTACGATGCAGTGTTTGAAAAATTCGGTGTAATTCGTGCAGATGATATGCAGGATTTGCGCAGCACAGCCTCTTTGCTGGCAACACTGCGGGTATTGCCGAAAAAGCCTGCATTCTCTGCAATGTGCTTATCCGGCGGGGAAACAGCGGTTTCCGCAGATACCGGCTTCCTGCACGGCATTGAATATCCTGATTTTTCCGAGGCAACCTTGAAAAAGCTGAATGATATGCTGCCCGATTTTGCAACCCCCAGAAACCCTCTGGATATGACAGCGGCCCTGTGCTATGATGCAGACGCATTTGCATCGGGGATTACAACCGTTATGTCCGATTCTTCGATTGAAATGGGCTTGGTCGGTTTGACAATTTCCGATAAAGTAACGGTTTCCAATGACATCATGTTTGAAGGGATTCGCAGAGCCTTTGAGCAGATTCCCGATAAGCCTTTGGCTGTGATGAGTTTCATGGAGGCAGCAAGAAATAAGGAATTGGTGGAACGTTTCCAGAATGCAGGTATTCCTGTTTTGCCGACAACAAAATATGGTTTCCGTGCATTACAGCATTTACAGGATTTTATTTCGCATGATACTATAAAGCGTGAGGCGCGTCTGGCAATTCCGGAAGCCCATTCTGCAAACACACGGGCGTTGAGTGAATATGAAAGCAAAAAGCTTTTGGCAGATAATGGTGTTCCTGTAGATTTGGGATATATTGCAAAAACAAAGGCAGAGGTAAAAGAGTATGCGGAAAAGATTGGATATCCATTGGTTATGAAGGTTGAATCCAATGATATCCTGCATAAATCCGACGTCGGCGGTGTTATGCTGAACATCAAATCCTTGGAGCAGGCAGAAGAAGCCTATGACAAGATTTTGGCAAATGCAGTGCAGCATGCACCGAATGCGAAAATCAACGGTATTCTGATGCAGAAGATGTTAAAAGCCGGTACGGAAATGATTATTGGCTTGAATAGTGATCCTCAGTTTGGTCCAATGCTGCTGGTAGGCATGGGTGGTGTCTTTGTAGAAGTATTCAAGGATGCTGCTTTGTATCCGGTACCGCTGAATCATGATGAGGCATTGCACATGCTGCAGTCCTTAAAATCCTTTAAGCTGTTGAACGGCTATCGTGGGAATCCACCCGCTGATATTGAAGCCTTGACAGATATGATGGTAAAAATCTCTGATTTTGCATATCGCAAGAAGGATACCTTAAAAGAATTGGATATGAACCCGTTGTTTGTTTATCCAAAAGGCGAAGGCGTTGCCATTGCGGATGCCCTTGCTGTTATGTATGAAGAAGAAAAATAAAGAGGTTGGAGGATACGGTTCACGGCCGTGAACCGTATCCCTCCCCTCAAAATAACCGAATGAAAATATGGAGGGATGCACAATGACAGAACAAGGGAAGGTAAAAAGGAAACCAACGTTAGCGGAATCTTTAATGGCTGTTCTGTTCCTAATCATAATTATTGTTGTGGGCAATGTGTTCTTCGGGTTATCAGTAGAGTTGATGTTTGTTGTAGCCATCTTCTTTGTAGGCTATATTGGCAAAAGATGTGGCTTTACTTATAAAGAAATCAAAGACGGGATGATTGGCTGCGTTGCAGAAAATGCAGAAATGATGGTAATTATGCTTGGTATTGGCTTTGTTATCGGCACATGGGTATTTGCCGGTACGGTTCCCGTTATGATTGGCTGGTTAGCTGAACTGATTAGTGTAAAATATGTTTTGGTTTTATCATTTGTTTTTTGCGGCATTATCGCTATGATTATCGGTACCTCCAGTGCAACGATGGGTACCATCGGTGTTATCATGCTGGGTGTTGCAACCATTCAGGGTATAAACCCCGGTATCGCAGCGGCAGCAGTTATCAGCGGCTCCTTCATCGGACAGGTTTGTTCTCTGCTGGCAGATATGGTTAACTACAATGCCTCCATCACAGGCAATACACCGTCTTCGGCAATCAAGCTTTGTATGCCGGCAGAAGCGATTGGCGCAATCGTATCTATTGCATTTTTCTTCTTTATCGGGATGCGGATGAATGCAGAGACCACACCCGAATCCTTGGAGGAAATCAATCGTTTGGTGGAAACCGTTTTCACTTGTTTTAAAAATTCTCCGATCGTTTTACTTCCGGCTGTTGTTCTGTTCCTTCTGGTTATTAAGAAGGTTGATGTTATCCCGACGCTCTTTACCTCCGGTATTGTAGCTCTTTTGGTAGGGATTTTCTATCAGGGCTTTTCCATTCAGGCAGCATTCTCTTCTGCATATTCCGGATTTAACACTTCCATGTTCAATCTTCCGGAGGGCACAGAATTGATGCCTCAGTTTGTTAGCTTGGTAAGCCGTGGTGGTATGTTCTCCATGTCGGATTTCTTGATTTCCATTCCAATTATGATGGCATATTGCGGTGTGCTGCAAACGATTGGTGTAGCACAGGTAATTTCCGAAACATTGCTGAAGGATATCAAAAAGGCAGGCAATGCGATTGCAGTCAACACCTTTGCTTCTATGTTCCTGTGTGCAGCAACCGGCAGTGTTATGGCACCCGGCGTGCTTGCCTCCAAGATGTTTACAGGTGTTTATGAAAGAAGCGGTATCAGCAGAAGAAACATGGTTACATCGTTCCAGTTCTCTTGCACAATGGGCGTACTGCTCTTCCCTTGGTGTGCGGTTACGGTATACGCCCAGAGTATTGTAGGCGTGAAGGCAATTC
>NZ_CAKQVD010000034.1 GCF_934277605.1 uncultured Anaerotignum sp. | reverse complement strand
GTCCTGAACCCTGACACACTGGGCTCTGACGGACTGAAGGTCGTTACCCTTGACCTTGGCGGCGGCAAGCTGGGTAACAGTTCCAAGGATATTCAAATCATTGTGAAAAACGGCAGCGCATTTGCTGCGCCTGCATCCGAGGGTCTGACCCGCCCCGATGGAGATACCGGCAGCTACTTTATGTGGCTTGGCAGCGACGGTAAGCTGTACGCACCGGGGGACAGCGTTCCGGCGGATGTAACCAAGCTGACGGCGCAGTTTGCTTTATCAGAACAGTTCTCCCTCACTCCCGGCGGCAGATATTACTTCGATTTGTCGGCGATGAACATTCCCGGCACGGCAAACAGAGATCTGCTGGACAGCACCCTGCACTATGTGCCCTTTACCTACGCAGGGACGGTGGACGCCTACAAGCTCATGTCGGAGATGGCAACCACCGAGGAGTATGCACAGCGGGAAAGATATCCCCACAGCCTGTTCGTGGCGGATTATGCTGTAACGCATACGGTAAGCTGGGATGACCTGAACACCGCAGGGTTGATTTTCGGCAAGAACTATGCCGCAGGCGGTGTGGACTATACGCTGCGTGCGCCGTCTGCGGGAAGTGGCGGTACAGGCTCGGGTGAGCCCCAACACGGCACGCCACAAAGCAACGAATGGGACACGATGCTGAACAAGAACAGCGGATATATCCAAAACTGGAAGCGGATGCTTTCCTGGGGGCAAGATACTACTAGCTATTTGGCGTCGACCCGGGCGGGTCGTGGGTACCACTGGGTCCGCTTCTGGGGTTGCAGCTCGTACTCGGATCGGAACGTCACCCTCGGTTTCCGCCCCGTCCTTGAAGTCCTGAAACCCGACACGCTTGGCTCTGACAGGCTGAAAGCCGTTACCCTTGCCCTTGGCGGCGGCAAGCTGGGTAACAGCTCCGAGGATATTCAAATCATTGTGAAAAACGGCGGCGCATTTACCGCACCTGCATCCGAGGGCCTGACCCGTCCGGACGGAAATACCGGCAGCTACTTTATGTGGCTTGGCAGCGACGGTAAGCTCTACGCACCGAGGGGCAGCGTTCCGGCGGATGTAACCAAGCTGACGGCGCAGTTTGCCGGCAGCAGCGGCGGCGGCAGCGGCGGCGGCAGCAGATCCGGCGGTAAGACAAGCTATTCGATTTCCGGGCCAAGCGGGAGCGAAAACGGCTCTGTGAGCATCAGCCCCCAAAATGCAGCCGAGGGTAAGCGTGTGACGATTACCGTTGTGCCGAAAGAGGGATATGCGCTTGAAAGTCTGGCTATTTTGGATCAAAACGGCAAGGAAATCGCATCGGAGGACAAGGGCAACGGCGAATTTACGTTTATCATGCCTGCATCCAAGGTGAAAATTAAGGCTGTGTTTGAGCCGATTTCTCCCGAACAGGAGGGAAGGCAGACGGTGGTGCAAATGCAGATTGGCAGTAAGCTGCTGATTTCCAACGGTGTGGCTTCTCAAAAGGACGCTGCGCCTGTAATCAGAAATAACAGAACTCTGGTTCCGATTCGTTTCATCACGGAGGCACTTGGCGGCGAAGTGAAATGGAATGAGACGGCAAAAGAGGTTATTCTTGTGATGGATGGCAAGGAAATTAGAATGACGATTGGGAAAGCATTGGAGAAATACGGTGTTGCACCGATCATCATTGACGGACGCACCTATGTGCCTGTACGCTTTGTGGCAGATGAGCTAAAAGCGATGGTGGCATGGGACAACGAAACAAAAACAGTTACCATTACAAGGAATTTGAATGAGAAGTAACTGAAAAGGGCAAGTGACCGAAAAATAAATAAAAGCAATCATCGAAAACGATGAAAGCCCCCTTCTGCGTTGAAAGGTGTGAGAATACCATCACGGATACTTGGAAGGGGGCTTTGCTTATAGCGGCAATCTATGACACGGCTTTTAGACGTTTCATATGTTCCGGGCTGCCTTTTTGACACGTGACATGAGTGCCGTGACCGTTATCATCATACGGCTCGGTTTTTCCGTTCATCAAATCCCGAAAGGCGACAATGCGGTTTTCGGGCAAAATAAAATCCTCCACAGAGGAGATTCCCGTATCCAGAAAGGCGATGGAAAGCCTTTTGTCAGCGGCTTCTGTGGAAGGGATGCGTTTTATCAAAGACATGGCAAGCATCTCCTTTCCTTATCAAAGTATGTGAAAAAGCATTTTTTGGCACTTGGGGGCATATCTTTATGATAAGATTCCATGAAAAAGGGGGAGAATGTCCGTGGAGGAGCAAAAACAGACGGAGATGCTTTCGGCGTTGATGGGCGAGAGCGGGCAGGATGCCATGAAAATGCTCAAGCGTATGCAGCGCTTACAACGGCTGATGGGGACACCACCCAAGGAGAAATTGCCGGAGACGCAGAAGGAGGGCTTTTCCGGCAGCCAAAGAGAAAATATGATTTTTGCAGCGATTCCCTTTTTGAATCGGGAATATCAAAAGGAGTTATATCTTGTGGTGCGGCTGATGGAGCTGCGGCGGGTGCTTGGCGGAGAGCTTTTGGAAGCCCGTGAGCGACAGCAGGAGCCGCCCCGTCTGCGACAGAAAAAGCTTTTGCAGGCCGTTGGGGAATATGTATCCGCACAGGAGCGGGGACAGTTACAGCGGCTTGTGCGGATGATGGATATGAAGGAGCTTTTGGAGGGGGAGGAATGGAAATGAGTGCATGGGAAATCCCTGAGCTGCAGGCCTTGGGCGAGGAGCGGCTCTCTATACTGCGGGAGGCGGCGGAAAAATGCAGAGGAAAAAGCGGCATGGAAAGACTGGATATTTTTCTGGAATACGGGGAGCGGCTATCGGCAGGGGGCAAGCTGCCGCCTGAGGAGCAGAGGGCATTGCTTGCGGCGGTTGCGGCAAGCCTGCCACAGCAGGAGCAAAGGCAGTTGGCCGAGCTGATGAAAATGATGGGCGTATAAAAGGAAGAAAAAAGGCTGAAAAGCGGAACGGGCATGATTTTGGGTATGCCTGTTCCGCTTTTCAGCTTATGCAAGGGTTGCCTCTATACCAAGCGGATATGCCTGGCAGGATGCGGTTTTCGTTCTTTTACAGCTTAAGCTGCTTGGGAAAGGCTTCTTTTCGCAGGATTCCCCACATTTTGTCGATATAAGACAGCGTATAAAAATTTTCGTAGTAATGATAATAGAAGGCGCCCTTTAGCGTCATTTCATAAGTGCCGTTTTGCTCCTTGAGCAGCCCGAATTGCTTTGCAAGCCAAAGCTCAATGCCATACATTTTTTTCAGCGGCACACCAAAGAATGCTTCAAACGCCTTTGCATTTACTCTTGTGCTGTATGCTGTCCAGAACAGCCAGTAAATCATCCGTTGCCGTTTGGTAAAGCGAATGGTCAATGCTGTGGCAAGCTCGCCGGAGGAAATTCTTTCGCAATAGGAGGCAACATCGAAGGTATTGATTTTGAATTGCCCTTTGAAAAGACTGGTTGCGGAACAGCCGAAGCCGAGGAAGGTATCTCTGGTCATGGAGGAATAGCTTGCGTTTGGCTCACTGGAGAATGTCCAAACAGAGCTGCGGAAATATCCCATATCCAAACAATATTGCGTGATGGCATCCAGCAGCCTGCGTTTCGCTTTTTTAGGCATTGCGGCAAGGGGACTTTCCGTAAAGGTGAAATCAATGAACGGGTATATGGCAATGTGATTTGCACCCAATGAAAAGGCAGTTTCAATATCCGTTTTCAAATCATCATAGGTTTGTCCGGGCAAGGCAAAGATAAAGTCCATGGAAACGGTTTCAAAGGGAACGGCGGACAACGCAGACAGCATTTTGGCGGTATCAAGCTTCTTTCTGCCAAGAAGCTTTTGATATTTATGGCAGAAGGATTGAACACCAATGCTGATTTTTGTTACACCTGCATCCTTCAATGCTTGCAGTACCTCCACATGCACATTATCGGGATGAAGCTCTATGCCGATTCCCTCTGTGATTACGAAGTGCTGCTTCAGCGCAGCAACAATTTCTTTTATCCGATGAGCCGCAAGCGCAGGTGTCCCACCGCCGAAATAGAGGGAGGTTACTTTTTTCCGTTCTGCGTGTTGGCTCCCTACAAGATGGATTTCTTGTATCAAAGAGTCTATATATGTATCACACAGTTCGGCGGAATACCTCACCTTGCAATAGGGGCAAAAGTTGCAAATACTCTTGCAAAAGGGGATATGCACATATAACCCGAGGGCTTCACATTCCGCAAACGGCAAAAGACGGTCATATTCATTTTTGAATGTAAATGGCTGTATTGTTCGGGTAAGCCACATTCTTGTTAAGCTTGTAATAAAACGCATATTCCTCCTAAATGTACTTCAAGTATGTATGAAGCATCTCACAGATTATTTTTGGGTTTCCTTTGAACAAAAGCGTATATTCGGCAACGAAAAAGTATCCGCATTGGTCGCAAAGACCGGGAACGGCGATACAGCGTCCACAGGTAGACAGCGTTCCGTTTTCCATGACTACGCACTGATGGCAGGGCGTGGGGAAACGATTTTCGATGAGATAGGGAAACGCACTTTTGAGGTTGAAAACAGGTGCGCCCTCTTTCATCATTTGGGTGATCACAGCACAGCACTTGGCTTTTTCCGCTTTGCTCAAGGCCAATTCCTTTGTGTCGGGATAGGGTGTGTGAAAATTGAAGGACACTGCCCTTACGTTTTTGGTATCCCGAGCGGTTAGACAAACATCTCGTATATGGTCCTTATTGATTTGATTGATTGCCATATAGAAGCAGATATTATCTGCGGAGGCATTGCGGATGTTCTGCATGATGGTATCATAGGTATCGCCACGCACTTCATTATGCCGCTGCTTATCTCCATCCAGGCTCAAAAGAATTAAATCCGCCTCCGGAAGATGAAGGGGGAACGTCCCATTCGTAACCACGTTGACGATGAGAAAGCCCATGCGCTTTGCTTCTATCACCAAGTCCCTGAGCGTGCGTGTGCCATCCCTCCAAAGAAATGTTTCGCCCCCACAGAAGAACAAAATGCGAACACCCATGTCATAGAGCTGCTGCATTTCCTGCCGAATTTGCTTATAGGGATGGATGATGGCTGTGATATTGTTGACGGAGCAGTGCTTGCAATGCAGATTGCATTTATCGGTTACGATAATTGTTCCGAGAATTGCCGATTTCTTTTTAAACAGAATTGTCTTTACGCCAAAGGTGGCAAAGTGAAAAAAGGATGATAGCTTCATTTTTCCTCCGTAGTGCTGATGGGATAACCTTAAAGAGTGTGTATATATTGCATTATACATCGTCTAAGCTGCTTTTTCAAGAGAGGCAACAGGCGTATCCGTATGCAGACTGGCAACTCAAAGTTTCGGGTTATCGGCACACGCCCGAGAGGCATCCTTTTTTGCGGAAAGCAGGGAAAAAAGAAAAAGCGCCGAAAGGGGCGAGCGGCTGTTTTTCGGTGTGATTTTTTCCTCTGCGTGAATAACGGTTTCTTGTGGGGAAACGGAAGGCCTTTGCGTATCGGGCGTGTTCGGCTGTGTTTTTTCAAAGGGTGCGGGAATTTTTTTTCGGGAATACATGGCGTCCTCCAAGGGTTTTCTTCCCTTCATATATATGCTTCCGAAACTTTTTTATGTTTTTTCCTATAAATGAACTCTCTTTTGTGGTATCATAGAAAAATAGGGTTAGTGAAAAGGAAAAAAACTCCCGAAAGGAAGCTGTGCATGAAGGAGCGGAGAGAACGAAATTTTCGTATTTTGGAATTTCGAGAAAATAAATTTGATATTATCGGAGATGTCCATGGCTGTTATGATGAGCTGATGGAGCTGATTGGAAAGCTGGGCTATGAAAAAAGGGATGGCTGTTATGTGCATCCTGCGGGCAGAAGGCTGATTTCTGTGGGGGATGTGGCAGACAAGGGACTGCAAAATTTGGCGTGCCTGGATTTTTGGATTGACCAAGTCAACAACGGCGGTGCGTTTTGGGTGCATGGCAACCACTGCAACAAGCTATACCGTTATTTTCTGGGCAATCGGGTGCATTTATCGCATGGGCTGGAGCGGACAGTGGCGGAGCTGGAGCGGCTGCCGAAGGAGGAGCGGATGGTGTTCCGCAGTCGATATATGCGTTGCTATGAAAGCCAATGCTTTTATCTTTTGCTGGACAGGAAGCGGCTTGCGGTGGTGCATGGCGGCTTGCGCCCCGAATCCATTGGGAAATTCTCCAACAAAATCCGTGCGGTTTGTCTTTATGGCGAAACAACGGGGAATTTTGATAAAAACGGCAAGCCGGAGCGTCTGGATTGGGCGGCGGAATATGACGGGCAGCCCTTTGTGGTCTATGGGCATACGGTGGCGGAAAGACCCGAAATCATCAACCGCACCGTCGATATCGACCAAGGCTGTGTCTATGGCGGCTATCTGACGGCCCTGCGCTACCCCGAAATTGAATTTGTGCAGGTGCGTGGCGGGAAATATGCGGAATATCATGGCGGCGGCAAGGTGCCGAAATAACAGAAAAGTCTTAAGGAAGCGGAATCTTTAAGGCTTTTTTTCGTGCAGAAAAAGGAATTTTCGGGGAAATGGCGTATTCTAAAGGTAATAGGAAAAAATTGTTGCTTTGGCAGAAAAAAGGAGGGATTGGCATGGAATTGCGACAGATGCAGGAGGAACTGGAGGAAACAACGCTTGGAAAATATGCGGCACGAAGCAGTCAGACGAGGGGCAGGCAGAGAGCGGAGGAAAAATGTGATATTCGGACGGATTTTCAAAGAGACAGGGACCGTATTATCCATTGCAAATCCTTCCGCCGCATGAAGCATAAAACGCAGGTGTTCATCTCCCCGGAGGGCGACCATTACCGAACACGGCTGACACACACCTTGGAGGTTTCGCAGATTGCCAGAAGCATTGCACGGGCCTTGCGGCTGAATGAGGACTTGACCGAGGCGATTGCCCTTGGGCATGACTTGGGGCATACCCCCTTCGGACATGCGGGAGAACGCAAGCTGGATGAGCTTTGCCGGGAGAATGGCGGCTTTGCGCACAATGAGCAAAGCCTGCGTGTGGTGGAGCGCTTGGAGAAGGACGGGCGTGGGCTGAATTTGACATGGGAGGTACGGGATGGGATTTTGAACCACCGCACCAGCGGCAGCCCCGCTACCCTGGAGGGAAAAATCGTTCAGCTTTCGGATAAGATTGCCTACACCAACCACGACATTGATGATGCCATCCGTGCGGGAATGCTGAAGTCCAGAGATATTCCCAGAGAGATTGTCGCACGCATTGGCACACGCTCCAGCAGCCGTATCAATGCGATGGTGCGGGACACCATTCAAAACAGCATGGGCATTGACGATATCCGCATGAGCGAGGAAATGCGGCAGACCTTGAAGGAGCTGCGTGCCTTCATGTTTCGCCATGTATATGCCAGTGACATTGCGGTGGCGGAGCATAAAAAGGCGGAGAAAATCGTGGGGGATTTGTTTGATTATTATTTGGAATATCCGGAGGAAATGTCGGGAGAATTTCAGGCACTTTTGGATGACGGAGATCCGGTGCGGCAGGTGGTTTGCGATTATATCGCCTGCATGACAGATCGCTTTGCCGTTGCAAAGTACAAGGAATTATTTATTCCGAAGGAATGGACCATTCTTTGAAGGGTTAAGTCGAAATCAGGATTTCGACTTGTTTGGACAGAAGAATAAACAGATGCGTTCCGGCGGTAAACCTTGAAACGCCCTGTTTTCCTCGACGGAAGTGAATTCCGTCTGTGGATTCCATTTGGGAAACGGTTTTGTTTCCCAAGCCCTTCCGCTGCCCGAAATCACTTTGGCTACAGGCTGAAAAAGATGCCAATTTGGGGGTAGAATATTCTTGCATTTTGCACATAGCTTGAAAAAGTCAAGGCTTTTTCGTGAATTTTTTTGTTGATTTCTACAAAATGTATACAAGGAGAAGGAATTTTCGGAAGGATGTCGAATTTAGTATATAAAAGGAAGCGAGGAGACTTCCTTTTCGACTGTAATAGAGGAGGGGAGTGATGCCATGAGATATCCGAGAGAGGTCGTCGATGAGGTGCGGCTGCAAAATGATATCGTAGAAGTCATCTCCCAATATGTGCCGCTGAAGCAAAAGGGCAGCTCCTATTTCGGACTTTGCCCGTTTCACAATGAAAAAACGGCATCCTTTTCCGTCAACAGCGAAAAGCAGTTTTATTATTGCTTTGGCTGCGGTGCGGCGGGGAATGTGTTTTCCTTTTTAATGGAGATGGAAAACTGCGATTTTCCGGAGGCCATGAAGCGTTTGGCAGAGCGGGCGCATATTACCCTGCCTGAGCCTGAGAAAAACGCACAGGCGATTGCGGCAGAGCAGCTCAAACAGAAATTATTTGAAATGCACACCTTGGCGGGCAGGTTCTTTTATGAGGCCCTGCAGGCAGAGGAGGGGGCAGAGGCGAGGGCCTATCTGCAAAAACGACAGATGGACCATAGAATTGCAAGAAAATTCGGCATAGGCTATGCGCCGAACAGCTATGATGCGCTTTTCAAGCATTTGCGGGAGAAGGGCTTTGGCATATCGGAGATTTTGAAAACAGGGCTTGTGCTGGAAAATAAGGATGGCAAGGGCTACCATGACCGTTTCCGCGGCAGGCTGATGTTCCCCATTTTTGATGTGCAGGGGCGTGTGGTCGGCTTCGGCGGCAGGATACTTGCCAAGGGGGAGCCGAAATATTTAAACTCCCCGGAAACACTGCTGTTTAGCAAAAGCAGAAACCTTTACGGGCTGAATTTTGCAAAGCAGACAAGAAAACGAGAGCTGATTTTGGTGGAGGGCTATATGGATATGCTTTCCATCTACCAAGCGGGGTTTCATAACGTAGTGGCATCCTTGGGCACTGCCTTTAACCATGAGCATGCAAGAGCCTTAAAGCGTTTTGCGGATGATGTGATTTTGTTATATGACAGTGATGAGGCGGGCACCAATGCGGCACTGAGAGCCATTCCCGTGCTGGTGAAAAACGGCTTTCATGTGAAGGTGACACAGGTGCCGGACGGGAAGGACCCCGATGAATTTATCAAGGCAAAGGGTGCGGCGGAATTTTCCAAGCTATTGGTAAACGCTGTGCATTATATATCCTTTGAAATTGCCTGTATTCAGCGAAAATATAATCTCAAAAATCCGGAGCATCGGGTACGCTTTGCCACAGAGGCGGCGGAAATCCTTGCCAAGCTGGACAGTGAGATTGAAAGAAATGTTTATCTCGGCGAGGTAAGCAGAGTGACAGGCGTGGAGGAGGAGGCCATCCGCAGTGAAATTCGGAAGCTGGTGCAAAAGGAGGATGCCGCATACCAAAAGGAAGCGGAACGGCGGCAGCAGAATCTGAAGAATTACACACCGGAGGGCAGAAAAAAGGACAAGGGGCTTTTGGAGGCCCAAAGAAGCTTATTATACTATGCGGCGCAGCACCAAGGGATTTATGATACCCTCAAGGAGATTTTGGAGCAGGAGGATTTTACGGAGCCGATTTTTTGGCGCACCTTCGGCGATATCGGGGATTTGTGGCAGAATGCGGGCCATGTGTTCCCTGCCGATTTGGTCAGCCGCTTTGAGGATGCAAAGGAACAGAAGCAGGTGACAGAGATTTTTGCCGTACAGCTGCCGACAGAAAACGGGGCGGATATGGAAAAAGCCATCAATGAACAGGTAAAGCGGCTGAAACGGACAAAAATTGATCATTTGACGGCAAACGCTACCACAGTGGAGGAGATTCAAGGGCTGGTGGATGCCAAGAGAAAGCTGGATTCCCTGTATATTACCATTTGATATGGTTAAGACTATAAAAACAGAGAGAAAGGAAGGATCATGTTGAAATCCGTCGAAGAAACAACATTATTGACCAAGCTGGAGGAACTGATCCAGATGGCCAAAAAGAAAAAGAATGTGCTGGAATATAAGGAGATTATGGATCATCTGGCGGATTTGGACTTGGATCCCGACCGCATTGACCGAATCTATGAATATTTGGAAAGCCAGAATATTGATATTCTGGGGAATATCGAAGCCGAGGAGGAAGTGGAGAAGGAGCTTGACCTGACACTTCCCGAAGGGATTAACATTGACGATCCTGTCAGAATGTATCTGAAGGAAATCGGTAAGGTTCCCCTTCTGACTGCCGAGGAGGAAATCGAATTGGCACAGAAAATGGAGGAGGGCGGCCCCGAAGGCGAGGCGGCGAAGAAAAAGCTGGCAGAGGCCAATCTGCGTTTGGTTGTCAGCATTGCCAAAAGATACGTTGGGCGTGGGATGCTTTTCCTTGATTTGATTCAGGAAGGGAATTTGGGCTTGATTAAGGCGGTTGAAAAATTCGACTTCCATAAGGGCTTTAAATTCTCCACCTATGCGACATGGTGGATTCGTCAGGCAATCACAAGAGCGATTGCAGATCAGGCAAGAACGATTCGTATTCCCGTACACATGGTGGAAACCATCAACAAGCTGATTCGCATTTCCAGACAGCTTTTGCAGGAGCTGGGCAGAGAGCCGACGGCAGAGGAGCTGGCGGTGGAAATGCAGATGCCGGAGGAAAAGGTGCGTGAGATTATGAAAATCGCACAGGAGCCTGTTTCCCTGGAAACCCCCATCGGCGAGGAGGAGGACAGCCATTTGGGCGATTTTATCCCCGATGACGATATTCCTGCGCCTGCGGAGGCGGCGGCCTTTACGCTTTTGAAGGAGCAGCTGATGGAGGTTTTGGACACCTTGACGGAAAGAGAGGAAAAGGTGCTGCGTCTGCGGTTTGGCTTGGATGACGGCAGAGCCAGAACACTGGAGGAGGTTGGTAAGGAATTTAATGTTACCAGAGAGCGTATCCGCCAGATTGAAGCAAAGGCACTGCGTAAGCTGCGCCACCCCAGCAGAAGTAAAAAGCTGAAGGATTATCTTGAATAAGCACACGGAAACAAAAGAGGGCGAACAAATAGAAATATTTGCTGCGCCCTTTTTCATAAGGAACGGGAGTTTGGAGGATTATGGAGCTATCAAAGAGATTGGAGAAGGTTGCAAGCCTTGTGACGCATGAGGTGATTGCGGATATCGGCACAGACCATGGCTATGTCCCCATTTATTTATACCAAAAGGGGAGAATCAAAAAGGCGTATGCCTGTGATGTACGCAAGGGGCCTTTGGAAAAATGCAGGAAAAACATTGCGCTTTACGGTGCGGAGGATGTCATTGAAACCCGCTTGGGCAGCGGCTTAACACCCCTGAAGGCAGGCGAGGCGGAGACGGCAATCATGGCAGGGATGGGCGGTATGCTGATTATACATATTTTGCAGGACAGCCCTGAGGTTGCGGCAAGCCTTGCGGAGCTGGTGCTTTCGCCGCAGAGGGATTTTGCCGAGGTGCGAAAATATTTGCATGAAATCGGCTTTGCCATCAAGGAGGAGCATACAATAAAAGAGGATCGGAAGCCGTATGTGCTGATGCGGTGCGAAAGGGAAGCAGAGCAATACGAGAGGGAGATTGAATATCTTTACGGCAAAAGGCTGTTGGAGAAGAAAGACCCTATTTTAAAAGAGGTGCTTCTGCACGAAGAAGGAAAATACAGCCGTTTGCTTGAAAATCTCAAGAAGAACCCGACGGAAAACGCACAAAAGCGTCTGCCGGAGGTGGAAAGGAAACTGGCTTTGATGAGGGAGGCTTTGGAATGTCTGTAAAAGTGAAGGATATCATGGGTGTGATGGAGGAAATTGCACCGAAAAGGCTGGCGGAAGGCTGGGATAAGCCGGGGCTTGCCATCGGCAATCCCGAACAAGAGGTGAAAAAAATTCTGGTGGCACTGGATGTGATTGACCCTGTTGTGGAGGAAGCAAAGAGAATCGGTGCGGATATGATTGTGACGCATCACCCGATGCTGCTGTTCCGCAAAATCGAAAGTATTACGGCGGATACGCTTTTGGGAGGCCGCATTTTCAATTTGATTCAAAATAACATTGCGGCATTTTCCGCACACACCAATCTGGACATTGCAGCAGGCGGCACGAATGATGTGCTGGCAGAATTGGCAGGCTTGAAGAATATTGAAATTTTGGAGGAGACTTGGGCGGAGAGCCTAAAGAAAATCGTGGTTTATGTCCCTGTGGGGCATGAACAGGCGGTGCGTGAGGCCATGTGCAATGCGGGGGCAGGGCATATCGGTGCATATTCGCATTGTACCTTTGGTGCGGCAGGCAAGGGAACCTTTCTTCCCTTGGAGAACACCCACCCCTTCTTGGGAGAGCAGGGGAAATTGGAGATTGCGGATGAAATCCGTTTGGAAACGATTGTGCCGGCAGAGCGGGCGGCTGCCGTAATCAAGGCGATGCTTGCGGCACACCCCTATGAAGAAGCGGCGTATGATATTTACCCTGTGGAGCAGACAGGGAAGAAGGAGGGCATTGGGCGCATTGGCGAGCTGCCGCAGGCCATTGCCTTTCGGGATTTTGCAAAGAAGCTGAAGGAGGTGCTTGGCTTGGATGCCATTCGTTTGGTGGGGGACGGCGAAAAGCCCATCAAGCGTGTCGGCCTTTGCACAGGTGCAGGCGTGGATTTTGTTTCTTTGGCGGCGGCAAAGGGCTGCGATGCGTATTTGACGGCAGACATCAAATACCATGAGGCGCAGAAGGCGGTTGAGCTGGGCATTGCCGTTGCGGATGTGACGCATTATGCCAGTGAGGTGCTGATTGTGCCTGTGCTGCAAAGAAAATTGCAGGCGGCGGCAGAGAAAAACGGCTGGGAGATTGATGTGGTTTGCTCCGAGGTGGACGGGCAGACCTTTTGGACGATAGGCTAAGGAGGGATTTGAAGTGGAAACGAGAACAGTGACGGTAATGGGGAAGGAAATGCAGATTCCCATTGGCATGACCTTTGGCGAATTATCAAAGGAATTTACAGGCGAATGCTTCGGTAAGATTCTGGTGGCAAAGCAGGGCAACACGCTGAGAGAATTGATTTGCCCCATCCGCACCGATGAGGAAATTACCTTTTTGGATTTTCGGGATAAGGAAGGAATCCGTGTGTATGAAAGAGGGATTTCTCTCCTGCTGGTAAAGGCTGTGCGTGATGTGCTGGGCGAGCAGACGGGTGTGGAGATTGAACACTCCCTGCGAGGCAATCTTTATTGTGAGCTGCGCAATCCGCAGCAGGTGCCGGATGCGGAGCTGCTTGCCAAGATTGAGGCACGCATGAAGGAATATGTTGCGGCGGACACGCCTATTGTGAAGCACGTTTGCTCCAGAGATGTAGCGATTTCGTTGGTAAAGGAGCAGGGCTTGCAGGATAAGGCGGAGCTGTTCCGCTATCGCACAGCCTCCAACATCAACCTTTATGAGCTGGATGGCTTTTATGATTATTTCTTCGGCTATATGCCGTATTCCGTCGGTGCATTGGAATGGTTTGCACTGATGCCCTTTGAAACGGGCTTTTTGGTGCGCTTCCCCGATCCTGCAAAGGCAGGGGAGCTGCTGCCGCAGGAGCAGCCGAGAAAAATCAGCAAGGTTTTCCTGGAGCAGATGCACTGGTGCCAGCTGATGCAGGTGCGAAATGTGGCAGAGCTGAACCACACGATTGTGGAGGGGAAATTCGGCGACCTCATCCGTATCAATGAGGCACTCCATGAAAAGAAGATTGCGGAAATTGCAGACCAAATTCATCAGAGGATGGATCGGGTGCGTGTGGTGCTGATTGCGGGGCCCTCCTCCTCAGGCAAGACCTCCTTTGCAAACAGACTGTGTATCCAGCTGCAAGCCTTGGGTGTTAAGCCGCATAAGGTTTCCTTGGATGATTATTTCCTCAACAGAGAGGATACCCCCTTGGATGAGCATGGCAGGAAGAACTTTGAACGCTTGGAGGCGTTGGATTTGAAGCAGCTGAACCATGACCTGCAAGGGATTATCGCAGGGGACGAGGTGGAGCTGCCCTATTATAACTTCATTACAGGCAAGCGGGAGCATAGCGGCGATTTTGTGCAGTTGGGCGAGGGCGAAATTCTGGTTATGGAGGGGATTCATGGCTTGAATGACCGCTTGACAGCGGAAATCCCTGCGGAGTGTAAATTCAAAATCTTCATCAGTGCCATCACGCAGTTGAATGTGGATGACCATAACCGCATTTCTACCTCGGACAGCAGATTGATTCGCCGCATGGTGCGGGATTTTCAGTTCCGTGGCAGAAGTGCCAGAACCACGATTGCCTCTTGGGATGAGGTGCGGCAGGGCGAGGAGGAAAATATCTTCCCCTTCCAAGAAAATGCAGATGCGGTGTTCAATTCCGCAACGCTATATGAGCTTTGTGTGCTGAAGCAATATGCGGAGCCGCAGCTTTTTGCGATTGACAAAACCATGCCGGAATATACTACGGCAAAGCGTCTGATTAAGTTCCTCAGCTATTTCCTTGCCGCACCCGGCTTGGAAATTCCGAATAATTCCTTGATTAAGGAATTTGTCGGCGGGAGCTGCTTTAAGGTTTGACAAGGAAACGAAATTCATTTATAATAATCTGGATTATGTGAGTAAGTTGGACAGTCGCGCTCGCAAGAGTGAGGAAAGTCCGGGCTTCGCAGAGCAGGGTGCCGGCTAACGGCCGGTGGAGGCGACTCCAAGGATAGTGCAACAGAAATAGACCGCCGAACTCGTTTCGGTAAGGATGGAAAGGTGGGGTAAGAGCCCACCGCTGCGGCGGTAACGTCGTGGGTCCCTGTAAACCCCACCCGAAGCAAGACAAACTGAGATAATGGGGCTGCTCGCACCGTCTCGAAAAAGTCGCATGATGCCGTTGGCGACAACGGACCAAGATAGATGGCTGTCTGAAAAACAGAACCCGGCTTATAGGCTTGCTCTCATTTTCGCAGAAAATAAAAAGCAAAGAATCTTGAAACAGCAAGGTTTTTTTGCTTTTTTTCGTAAGGAAGATATGGGCAAAGATTGAGAAAGTGAACTTGAAAAAGGAGTGACTTTATGATGAAGAAAACTACGGTAAGAAGAAACGTAAGTCTTGCTTTAAGTGCAGCGTTGCTTTTCGGTACGGTTCCTGCCTATGCAGCGGAGCAGGTTACGGTAAACCTAAACGGTAATCAAATGGATTTTGATGTTGCCCCGATGGTTGAAAACAGCAGGCTCCTTGTGCCGTTCAGAAAGATTTTTGAAGCGTTGGACTGCGTCGTTTCCTATACCAAGGAGGACGGTGTGCAGCAGGTTACGGCAAACAGGGGAAACAAATGGATTACGCTTGCAATCGGCAAAAACGAAATCACCGTTGACGGCGAAACGAAACCGCTTGATGTTGCGCCGAAGATTGTAAACGGCAGAACTCTTGTGCCGCTCAGAGCTATCTCCGAAAGCCTGGACTGCACCGTTGACTGGTCTGCTGATACCAAAACAGTGGATATTCAGAAAAAAGAGGGGCAGTATGCCGTTTCCTCTGCGCATATTTCGAAGAACGTAACAGATGAAAAGGGAAACATTCTGATTACGATTGCGTTTGAATATCCCGTCATTGAAAATAAGGACAATAACGCCTTTATCGCAGCGGTAAACGAACAGTATAAACAGGATGCGGAAGCCTCCGTTTCTGATGCGGAAGCGGAATTTAAAGATTCTGCCGCATCAATCCTTGCTTCCGAGGGCAAGAATTATGGTCCGATGGTTTTCACACGTTCCTTTGAGGTTGGTCTGAATAAAGATAATCTGCTTTCTATCACACAGCTTGATTATGCGGATACATACGGCGCACATCCAAACACAGTGAGAAGCTCCAGAACCTTCAATCTGGCTGAAAATAAGGAGCTTACGCTTAGTGATGTTCTGGGAAAGAATGCAGCCGATACGGATAGCTATGTGAAGGAAAAATTTGACACATATGTAAAAGAAACAGCAGGCGAATTGATTGAATATTATCAGGAGAATAGCGAGAAAATGCTCTCCTCGGTCAATTTCTGCCTGACAGAGGATGCGCTTGTTCTGTACTATAATCCTTATGACATTCTGCCTTATGCGGCAGGCGCACCAACGGTTGAAATTCCTTATGTAGATGCAAACGTAACGGTTGACCTGTCTAAGGACTGATAGTATATTTTCAAAGTAAGAAAGTGAGGGAAGGAAGAAGTCCTTCCCTTATTTTTTTGCAACAAGGAATTATTTCAGCAAACGGTTGATAATGCCCAACAGCATAAGCAAGTCATTTTCGTTTAGCTGCTTTAAGCCGTCCAACGCCTTTTGTATCAATTCCGGATGCTGCGTGGAGGTATCAAAAAACTGCTGGGGCGTAATTGCAAAATAGTCACAGATGGCAAAGAACTCCTTTAACGGCGGCAGTGCTTTTCCGGAGGAGATGTTATAAACATACCCTCGGCTGTGTCCCAAATCATAGCTCATTTGATATTCCGAAACGCCCTTTTTTAATCGAAGCTGCGTGATGCGCTCCCGTACAAATGCTTCATTCATAACCATCACTCCTTGGAATAATGATAGCTTTTCCGATTCCTTGTATAGTAATATAATATTTGTTGTTATATATTGAAATAACTAAATATATATGTTATTATCTTGATTAAGACTTAAAAAATTTGTCTTTTTTAGACACAAAACAAAAAAGGAGGTGGGAAGCGGTTTTGTGCGCATTGCAGAAAAAAGCAGGGACCAAACGGTTGCTTGATTGTTGTCCTTGTGGTGGTTGTGTTGGGGATTTTGGCGATGGTTATGAGCGGCGGCTCTGATTCCGATACAGAGCAAAAGCCTTCTGACGAGCAGAAAACCGATACGGTGCAGGAGGAGACTATTGAGTATACACCATATACGGTAGATGAGATGATGACGGAATTGGACGGAAATGCAATGGCAGCATCTGAGAAATATAAAAATCAGTATGTTGAAATTTCGGGTAGATTGAGCACCATCGACAGCAATGGGAAATATATTTCCGTTTTACCTGCAAATGACGATTGGGCAATCATCGGCGTACACTGCTCTTTAAAATCCGATGAGCAAAAGGAGAGAGTTAAGACGCTTTCCGCAGGAGATGCGATTACCGTTTGTGGGAAGATTACGCAGGTGGGAGAGGTGATGGGCTACTCCTTGGATATTGATAGTATTCGCTAAATCCGTACAGCTGTTTTTAGCACCCTTTATGCGAGGGTGCTTTTGTTATTTTTGGGATTTCCCGGCGCCTGCCTTTTCATTCCTCCAAAAAAGGCGTATAATGATAAAAAACATTGCATGAGGTGAAAAAGCTATGAATGAATTCGTAAAGAAGATGCTGGAATATAACCGTGCTTTTGTGGAGCATGGGTTATATGAAAAATATGCCACAACCAAATACCCTGACCGCAAGATTGCCATTTTAGCCTGCATGGATACACGCATGACGGAGCTGCTGCCTGCGGCATTGGGGTTGAAAAACGGGGATGTGAAGCTGATTAAAAATGCGGGCGGGCGTGTGATGCACCCTTACGGCAGTGTGATTTTCAGCCTTTTGGTAGCGGTGTATGAGCTTGGCGTGGATACGGTGCTTGTGATTGGGCATGATGATTGCGGCGGCAGGCTGTTAGATCCCAAGGAAATGATTGCAAAAATGAAGGAGCGGGGCATTTCGCAGGAGGCGATTGACCATGTGGATGAAAACCATAAAAACGTGGAGCAATGGCTGACGGGCTTTGGTGACATCAATCATTCTGTGCAAAGCACGGTGGATGCCATCAAGGAGCATCCGCTTTTGCCGCAGGATTTAGAGGTACTTGGGTTTATCATGGATCCGCATACAGGTGCGGTGCGTGGGGTTTCCGAGGAGAAATGAGCAAAGAGGTCGCTTTCCGTTTGATACGGAGAGCGGCTTTTTTTATATGAAAAATTTACGGGAAAGTGCTTGACAGAATGGACATACAAATGTATGCTATAAGAAAACAGACAGTTGTATGTGAATGGGGGTGAGTGTATGAAGGAGCATAAATTGCCGGATACGGAGCTGAAGATCATGCAGGTCATTTGGTGCATCCAAACGCCTGCCAGCACCTCTGCCATCAGGGAGGAGCTGCAAAAGGAGAAGCCTTGGAATTTATCCGCACTGCAAACACTTTTGGGCAGATTGGTGCGGCGTGGATTTTTGCAGACGGAAAAGCAGGGGAAGAACCGTTATTACACACCCGTGATTTCCGAGGAGGAGTATCTGGCGGAGGACAGCCGCCGTTATTTCCAAAAATGGACGGGCGGTTCCCTGCGGGATTTGGTGGCATGTCTTTATGAAAACCATTCGGTTACGAAGGAGGAGCTGGAGGACTTAAGGGCGTTTATCGAGGACGAGACGAAGGGGTGATTCTATGCGTGGTTTCTTGGAGTATTTGAAGGTTAGCCTTTGGATGATTCCCATTATCCTTCCGGCGATATGGCTTTTGCCGAGAGTATCCAAGCGATATGCCGCAAGGGTATCCTATGTGATTTGGCTTGTGCTTGCACTGCGGCTGCTGATTCCTTGGAATTTGACACTGCCGCAGGAGACTGCCCCGATTCATGTGGCACTTTCGCAGGAGCAGGCGGACTGGGTGCAGGTGCATTTTCCGCAGGTGCAGCCGATGACACCGCAGGAGGAAGAAATGCCCCAAGCAACGCCTGTGGTGCAGGCGCAGACGCAGACAGAGCGGGAGCCTTTACAGCCGATACAGATTGCTTTTGCACTTTGGGCGGCAGGGATTTTGTTTTTTGCACTGCGTACCGTGGGTGCGGTTTGGCAGATGAAAAGGCTGCTTCGCCGTTGGGAAGCAGAGCCTTCTGCGGAAATGAAGGCATTTTTTGCGGAAACGGCAGGCGAAAGGCGTCCCCGCTTACTGCTTTGTCCGATACTGGAAAGCCCGATGGCAGTCGGCTTACTGCGGACAACCGTTTATCTGCCCCATGAGCAATATGACAGGCAGGAGATGGAAATGATTTTCCGCCATGAGCTGATTCACTGGCGGCGGAGGGATTTATGGTATAAGCTTGTGCTGCTTGCCGCAAGGAGTGTGCATTGGTTTAACCCGTTGGTGTGGCTGATGGCAAAGCGTGCGGAGCGGGATTTGGAAATTTCCTGTGACAGTGCGGCGGTGGAGGGCAGAGATGCGGCCTACCGCAAGGCATACGGGCGGATGATTTTGCAGGAAGCGGAGCGGAGCATAGAACGCAGAGCGGCACTGACTACCTGCTTTACCGATGGGAAGCGTGTCTTGCAGGAGCGGCTGACGGAGATTATGAATCAAAGCAGGCGGAGGAAGGGCTTACTTTTGGTGCTGTTTATGCTGCTGCTGACGATAACCTGCGGCTGCTTCATTAGCTGCGGCAAAAAGGAGGAGGCAGAGGTGGAGAGGAGCGCAGGCATTTTGACTGCCGAGCAGCGTGCGTTGGCAGAACAATGGGCAGAGGCACTTTCTCTCGGAGACGGCAAAATCCGATATGCACAGATGGGCAAGGAGGCCAAGGCACAGTTCGCAGAGGAGCAAAAGGCGGTGCAGGGCGAGGATTGGGATTATCATATCGGCAGTTCCAGCCCTTGGGTGACCTCTTACACCATTGAGGAGCGGGAAAAAATGCCGCCATGCTTACCTATACACTGGAGGACAGCATACCGCAAGCCTACACCATGCAGGAGCTTTTGAAATTCGGGGAGGAAAACGGAAAAACCGTTGTTGCCGGCTATCTGACCTCCAATCTTTATTGGGCGGATGGCAAGGTGCATCCCACCATTTCCCGTACGGAATCGGATTTGGACGAAGGCATTTGGGACTTTCTTTCGCAGAGCGTGGTCGGCTTTATCAGCCAGAGCGGTTGGGATGTGTATGAATTGGAGGCCTTCCGTTTTAACCGCATCAGCGTGACACGCACCCCTCTGGCAAACGGCAGAGAGCAGGTAACGGTAGATTTCGGCTTGAATATACATCATAGAAATCCCTTCCGTGATCCCGATGAGGCAGGCTATATCAAGCGGGCGAAGGAGGCAGGACAGTCTATCTATCAGACGTATTATAAGGAATACTATGAGGAAAAAGAGGGAAATACCTATTTCCGCTTTACCTGTGAGGTGCAGGCAGATGCACAGAAAATCTATGAGGACACCTGCTATCCGGAAACCTTCCATCTCTACAATGATGATTTCAATCCGCATAAGATTACTTTTAACAAGAAAAATCCCGCTTGGGATGGCTGGTATGATAAAACGCCGACAGATGGCTGGTTCTGCACCGTTTCGCCATCGGGCGAAAATGCGGTTGCCGTTACCCGAAAGATTCGCATTGCCGATACAAAGGGCAGAACGAATAACGGCTATTTCGATTTATCCTTGGATTATGGCGGCACCTTCGCCATTGCGAAGGAGAGCGTGTTTACCATCGGCGGCGCAGGAGAAGCCCCTGCCATGCTGAACGGACAGGAGTGGCTTTCCCGTTTGAAAGACGGAAAAATCGGCGAAAGCTATACGCTGTTCTTCAAGAATACTGAAAATGGGGACTTTGTGATTACCGAGGGCCGAGAGGGCTTTTGGCAGGCGGAAAATGTAAAAGGCTGACAAATAAAAAAGGGCGTGTGGCTTGGATATCCAAATTGCACGTTCTTTTTTGCTGTGGTATAATACCCACGGATAAATCCGTGGGTTAGCCGCTTACAGCGCCTATCTGCTGTTTTCACAGCAAATTCTACAATTCGCAGGCACAGCCTGCTCATACCATGCCTTGCGGAAGAAAATATCTGTTTCTCAGATGCTTTCTTCCCCTGCAAGCATGGTATAATACCCACGGATAAATCCGTGGGTTAGCCGCTTACAGCGCCTATCTGCTGTTTTCACAG
>NZ_CAKQVD010000033.1 GCF_934277605.1 uncultured Anaerotignum sp. | reverse complement strand
GAGGCGACAGGATTTGAACCTGCGACCTCTACATCCCTAATGTAGCGCTCTACCAAGCTGAGCCACGCCTCGATATTTTTTACCGCTTTCGTTCAGCGACTTTTACATATTACCACAGGATAGTCCCCCTGTCAACAAAAAAACTTGTATTTTTAAAAATTCTTCTCACATTCCTCCTACAAGCAAAAAATCCACCGAATCTTTCGCAAAATCATTCGATGGATTTTTCATTTTCTTATAACAAATGCAGTCGATTGCAAATGCGAATCAGCTTACTGCCGCCGGGAATCGTCTGCAAATCCTCCTCCACAATGCCCTTAATCAAGAGCATAACCAAGCCATACACCGCAACTGCAATGCAAATGGCCAAGAGGGTTGCAATCGTGTTGCTGCCGACTGCCTGCAGGAACAGATGATAGCTGCCAAGCGTTGCCGCCGCCATGACAACAGAGCCGATAATCGGCTTTAAGAAGCTGCCCATGATGTCGAATTTTGTTCCTGTCAATCTGCTCAGCATGATAACATCAAACACACCTGCCACCAGATAGCAGCCTGTTGTGGAAAGCACCGCACCCAGCACATTGATTGCAGGAATCCGAATCAAGACAACATTCAAAATTACCTTCGTGATTGCGCCCAAAATTGCGCCGACCACAGGCACCTTAATATGCCCAATCCCCTGCAAAATGCCCGTAGAGGTCTGGCAAAGCGCCAAGAAGATAATCGAAACGCCGCCAACCGTCAGCAGTGTGCCGCCGTCGCTTGCACTGGGGAACAGCATGTGGATAATCTGCGGCCCAAGCGCACTGATACCAACCGCCGCAGGCACAGAAATAATCATGGAAATGCGATAGGTCAGCGTCATTTTTCTGCGCACCTGCTTCCGCTCCTTCAATTTTACCGATGCGGCAATGCTGGGCAGAGCCGCTGTTGCAACCGCCGTAGAAATCGTAACGGGCAGTGTTGTCAGCGTGACATATTTCCCCGAAAGCTGTCCGTACAACGCTCTTGCATTCGCTTCGGAAAATCCAATCTGCTGCAAAATTCTTACCACCATCCCCATATCAATCAGGTTGGTGATGCTGAATACCGCTGTGCCTGCAATAATCGGCCATGCCGTTTGCAGCACTCTGCCAATCAGCTCACGCTTCGATTCCTCGTATGGCTGCTTACAGCGTTTTGCACGCCACAAAAGATACGGGCGAATCATGCAATAGGCGAAAATAACGACAAGCAGGCCTGCCAACGCACCCACGCCTGTCCCCATTGTGCCGCCTGCGGATGCCAACGGAATATTTTTCTTCATGCCCTCAGGAACATGGATGCTCATAAACACCCATGCAAGATACACACTGAAAAAGGCATTGAACACCTGCTCCACAATCTGAGAAATTGCCGTCGGCACCATGGTACGCATCCCTTGGAAATATCCGCGGAATACGGACATGATAGCAACAATCACCAAAGTCGGGCAAAGCGTCAGCAGGGAATAATAGCTGTCCGCAATGTCAATTATATCTGCCAGTCGGTGTGCGCCAAGTCCCATCACAATCGCAAAGAACGTGCCAAAGCAGGTGGAAATCACCAATGCCGCCTGAAAGACGCGATGCGCATTTCGGTATTGCTTCAATGCGATTCTCTCGGAAACCAGCTTAGAAATTGCTGCAGGCAGCCCCGCCGAGGATAAAATCAGCAGGAAGGTATAAATATAATAGCCGCCGGCATAAATGGCATTCCCCTCATCCCCAATCATGTTGGTTAAGGGCAAACGGTATACAAAGCCCAAAATTGCCGCCTGTTTTACGAAGCTGCCGCCCTTTTTCTTCGCTTTTGCCGCCATGTTGCACCTCTTTCTAAATAACAATCAGTCAAACCCCGTATCCTTACGCTGTTTCTCAGCTGTTTGCACGGTTTTTCGCCTTTCTGCGCTGGGTATTATCCAGAATCTTTTTGCGCATACGCAAATTCTGGGGGGTTACCTCAAGCAGCTCATCATCACTGATAAATTCCATGCACTGCTCCAAGGACATTGTGATATGCGGTGTCAGCTTCAGCGCATCATCAGAGCCGCTCGCACGGGTATTGGTCAACTGTTTTTTCTTGCATACGTTGATATCCATGTCATCTACACGGGCATTTCTGCCGACAACCATGCCCTCATAAACCTTTGTGCCTGCGCCGATGAACAAATCCCCACGCTCCTGTGCGTTATACAGGCCATAGGTGATGGCTTCGCCGCTTTCAAAGGCAACCAAGGAGCCTTGAGAACGTGTCATAATATCCCCCTTATAAGGCTCATAGCCTTCAAACAGGGAGTTCATCACGCCGTTGCCCTTTGTATCCGTCATAAATTCACTGCGATAGCCAATCAGACCTCTCGCGGGAATGGAAAATTCCAATCTGGTATAGCCGCCCTTTGCAGGATACATATTTGTCATTTCGCCCTTTCTGCTGCCCAGCTTTTCAATGACATTGCCGACAAATTCCTCGGGAACGTCAATCGTTACCGCCTCCATAGGCTCGCATTTTTTGCCGTCAATCTCTCTGAACAGCACCTCAGGCTTGGAAACCTGAAATTCATAGCCCTCTCTGCGCAGTGTTTCAATCAGAATGGACAAATGCAGCTCCCCTCTGCCGGAAACCTTTACGCTATCCAGATTATCGGTATCCTCTACACGCAGGCTGACGTCTGTATTCAATTCCTTAAACAATCTGTCACGAATCTGTCTGGAGGTTACATATTTCCCCTCCTGCCCGGCAAAGGGGCTGTCGTTTACAGAGAAATTCATTGCCAGTGTAGGCTCGGAAATCTTTACGAAGGGCAGAGGCTCGGGCTTTTCGGGAGAACAGATGGTATCCCCAATCATAATGTTTTCGATACCGCTGAGTGCAACAATGTTGCCGACACTCGCCTCCTTGACCTCTACTCTTTGCAGGCCCTCAAATTCATACAGCTTTGTGATACGAACCTTTTTCTGTGTTTCCTCGTTGTGCATATTCAAAACAACAACCTCGTCATTCACATGCAGTACGCCGTTTTCAATCTTGCCGACACCGATACGTCCCAGGTATTCGCTATAATCAATCGTGGAAATCAAAGCCTGTGCAGGCGCATGCACGTCCCCTGTGGGAGCGGGAATATGGTTGATGATTGTTTCAAACAGGGGCTTCATATCGCCCTCTCTTGCAGAGGGATCCTCGGAGGCATAGCCGCCTCTTGCGGAAGCGAACACAAAGGGGGAATCCAACTGGTCCTCATTCGCATCCAGCTCCATAAACAGCTCAAGCACCTCATCCACAACCTCATCGGGACGAGCCTCCGGTCTATCCACCTTATTTACGCAAACAACAACCGGATGATTCAGCTCCAACGCCTTGCGCAAAACGAATTTTGTCTGCGGCATGGGGCCTTCAAACGCATCCACCACCAGAACAACGCCATCCACCATTTTCAGCACACGCTCAACCTCGCCGCCGAAATCCGCATGGCCCGGGGTGTCGATGATGTTGATTTTTGTGTCGCCATAATTAACGGCTGTATTTTTGGAAAGAATGGTAATCCCTCTTTCCCGTTCAATATCGCCGCTATCCATGACTCTTTCCTGCACCTCTTGGTTGGAACGGAAAATGCCGCTCTGTCTGAGGAGCTGATCCACCAGTGTGGTTTTGCCATGGTCAAC
This sequence comes from uncultured Anaerotignum sp., assembly GCF_934277605.1. Lineage (GTDB taxonomy): Bacteria > Bacillota > Clostridia > Lachnospirales > Anaerotignaceae > Anaerotignum_A. The sequence goes on along the minus strand of NZ_CAKQVD010000033.1, from coordinate 17,605 downwards.
ATGGGCAATAATGGCTACGTTTCTGATATTTTCAATCTTTTGATTCATATAGAATTACTCCAATCGTTTCAAGTTTTTCTTTTACATTATCTTCTGTGTGACACTTAATTGTAGCACACCCTTCCCGCAGATGCAACGATTCCAAGGAAAAAAACACCCTTCCTTCCCGATGAAATCCAAAAAAATACATTTTTTGCGGCATGAAGAAAGGCTCTCCGAAAACGGAGAGCCTTTTGTTGCATAACCAAGCTCAAATATATGTCTGAAATGCTTTCGCACTTAGGTCAAATAAATAGAATCGATTAAGCACGTGTTACGTTTGCAGCCTGAGGGCCTTTTGCACCCTGTACTACTTCAAATTCAACTTCCTGGCCTTCTTCCAGTGTTTTGTAGCCTTCAGCCTGAATTGCGGAGAAATGTACGAATACATCGTCTTCACCAGGTACGGAGATGAAACCAAAACCTTTTTCTGCGTTAAACCATTTTACTGTACCTTTTTTCATTCTTTAAAATCCTCCTACTTGAGATAGATAAAAATTTGTTACAGACTGATATTACCATATATTTCTGCAGGTGTCAATCTGATTTCCAGTGCTTTACTTGGAATTCACTCGACATTCCCTTACATTTTCCCGTAATTTTCATCCTCAAGAAGCTCCCCCTGCCCGATGGCCAAGCGTGCCAGTGCATCGCACCTTTCGTTGCCGGGGTTATCTGCGTGTCCCTTAACCCACAAAAATGTTACCTCATGCTTTTCCAGCAAGGACAGCAGCCGCTCCCAAAGGTCAACATTGGAAGCCTTCTCCTTTTTGTTCCGCATCCAGCCGTTCTGCCGCCATTTCACAACCCAGCCCTTTTCAATGGCATCCACCACATACTTGGAATCACTGTAAAGCTGCACCCTGCAAGGCTCCTTCAATGCCTCCAGCCCCTTGATGACCGCAAGCACCTCCATGCGATTGTTTGTTGTCAGACGATAGCCTGCGGAAAGCTCCTTCTTCGCACTGCCATACAGCAGCACCACCCCATAGCCGCCGGGGCCGGGGTTGCCCGAACAAGCACCATCCGTATAAATCGTTACTGTTTTCATTCGGTCTCCTCCTTCAAAAATGCCTCACCAATCAGCAAATCCTCCTTTGTGGTAATCTTGATGTTGCGATAGCTGCCCATAATGACCTGCACAGGATAGCCGCTATGCTCCAAAACCGAGGCATCATCCGTCCCAAGAAAGCCATCTGCCCTTGCCGCCTGATAGGCGGAAATGATTTCTTCCTTGCGGAAGGTCTGCGGTGTCTGAATCTGCCAAAGGGTGCTGCGCTCCGGTGTGGCAACGGCAAGCCCCTGTGCATTGCAAACCTTAATGGTATCCTTCGCAGGCACACCTGCCACACAGCCGCCCATTTGGACCGCAACCGCAATGGAACGCTCCAGAATTTCCGCTGTCACAAACGGACGCACGCCGTCATGGATTAAAACAACCTCCGTATCCTGCGGCAAATGCTGCAAGCCGAGGAAAACGGAATCCTGCCGCTCCCTTCCGCCCTCCGTAACCGCATGGATTTTCTTCCAGCCATATTCCTGTGCCATTTCCCGCACATCCTGCACGGCCTCTCTCCCTGTTACCAGAATGATATCCCGAATGGCATCTGCTTTTTCAAATTTTTCCACTGTATGCGCAAGAATTTCCTTTTCGCCAAGGAGCAAAAACTGCTTGCTGATTTTCGTCCCCATGCGCTTGCCCTTTCCTGCTGCCACAATCACAGCCGTACTGATGGGTTTCATATTCCTTCCTCCTGCCTGAACAAAAATGCGAAATCATACAAGCTGATTTCGCATTTATGCCGTCCCTTATGCCGCAGCAATCATTTTTGTAAAAATCATACGTCCCGCAGAGGTTTGCAGAACACTGGTCACAATAACCGTAATGGTTTCGCCGATATGCTTACTGCCGCCATCCACAACAATCATCGTGCCATCATTCAAATAGGCAATGCCCTGCCCTGCCTCCTTGCCGGCCTTGATAACGGTAACAACCATTTCCTCTCCGGGCAGAACGACGGGCTTCACCGCATTGGAAAGCTCGTTAATGTTCAGCACACGCACGCCTTGAAATTCCGCAACCTTATTCAAGTTAAAATCATTCGTCACAACAAAGGCATCCATGCTGTCCGCCATTTTCAGCAGCATGGAATCCACCTCCATCTGCTGAGCGGGATGAAAGCTCTGAATTTCCACAGGCACCGCCAACTGCTTTTGGATTTCATTCAAAATATCTAAGCCACGGCGGCCTCTCTGCCGCTTCAGGCTATCCGCAGAATCCGCAATATGCCGCAGCTCCTCCAGAACAAAATCGGGAATGATAATCTTCCCTTCGATAAAGCCTGTTTGCAGCAAATCCAAAATTCTTCCGTCGATAATAACGCTGGTATCCAAAATTTTCGGTCTGCCGTAGATGGAGTCCTCCGCCGTACTGGGTGGGGTTGTCATCAGCACCTCCTTCAAGGTGCGCACATTCACATCGTCCTTTTTTCTTCTGGCAACACGAATCCCCAAAAAGCCGAACAGGATATTCAGCAAAACCACGATAAAGGTGCCCAATGCCCCAAAGCTACTGAACGCCATCCCGATGAGATTTGCCAAAACCAAGCCGACAATACAGCCGATTACCGAAAGAGAAAGCTCCTTCAAATTCATTTTTGACAAACGCTCCTCCATTTGATTCAGGCGCTTCATAAGCAGGCTTGCCAACGGGGTTGCAATAATAAAATAGAATATGAGTCCGACAAATACCGCTACCACTGTGGGTACATAAACCGGCAATTTATGTTGAAATTTGAATAAGTCCATAAAAAGCACAACGTGCATTAGGGCATAGGTTGCCGCTGTTGCAATCAAGCTTATGATTAGCTCTATCACTCGTTTCATTCATTCCACCTCCTTTTCTTTTTTTGCGGCAAAGAAACGGGATACTCTCCCTCACTTTACCATATCAAAATTCTAACTTATTTTTTCTTGTTTGGCAAGGAGTTCTTTCCCATCTCCTCTCTTTCATTTCTTTTTCGGCCTGCTTCGGCATATTTTTTATGTCAACAGCATTTCATGGTATTTTAAACCACATCATGTGTTTCTGCTATTGCTATTTTGGATTTGATTTGTTATAGTATTTCATAGAAATTTACCTGCACGATTTGCAGAAAACCATTCCCATGTCAAAAAGTAAGGAGAGAATAGAATGGCAGAGTATCAAATTTTCAGCGACGGTGCCTGTGATATCGGCTTTGCAAAGGCAAAGGAGCTGGGGATTCAGTTGATTCCTTTTTATGTTTCAATTGACCATGAGCATTATTATAAAGAAATTGAAGAAATTTCGTTAGAGGAATATTTTCGTTATATGACCGAGGAAAAGGGCTACCCCAAAACCTCCCTTCCCTCTGTGCATGATTATATAGACGCCTTCCGCCCCGCCTTAAAGGATGGGAAGGATATTATCTGCATTACCATGACACGCACGCTGACTGCTTCCTTGGAATCTGCCGTTACCGCAAAATCCATTTTGGAGGAGGAATTTCCCAATGCCAAAATCCATGTCATCAATTCCTGGGTGGCAACCGGCGCACAGACCTTGATGCTGATGGAAATGGCAAGAATGCAGAGGGACGGAAAATCCTGTGAGGCCGTTGTGCAATATGCGCAGAAGGCAAGAGAGGATGCCCGTATTCATTTTATGGTCGGGGATTTGAGCTATCTGGAGGTTGGCGGACGCATTGGGAAGGTTGCCACCATTTCCGCAGGGCTTTTGAAAATCAAGCCCATCATCATCCTAAAGGGTGGAGAAATCAGCGCAGGCGGCATTTGCCGTGCCAGAAAGAAGGGGCTTTTGCAGATTGCCTCCGTTACGGCAAAGCATTTTAAGGAAACAGGCGAAAACCCCGCAGATTACATCGCCACCGCAGGCAGCAACACCATCTGGGAGGATATGGACAGCTTTTACGCATTGATGCAGGAAACCGTTCCCGGCATGGAATTTTTGCCGCCCTTCCAAATCGGTGCGACCATTTCCACGCACACCGGCCCCGGCACAACGGGCTTCTGCTTTGTAAAAAAATATGAGCATTATGATTTATAACACAAAAACCTCAAGTCATTGTACTCCATCGGCTTGAGGTTTTTCTTGTTTCTTATTTCTTTTTTCTGTATTTTCGTCTGCCGCTTTTTTAATAACGCAAGGGAATATCCGAAAGCAAAACGGGAATATCCATCCCCTGCGTTTTGAGGAAATATTTCATGCCACGCACCGCAATGTCACTGTTGTTTTTCGCACCGACCATCACGCTTTGCAGGGGCAAATCCTCTTTTTCGCCCTTCAGCCTTACCATGATATAGGGCAGAAAAATCTGATCCAGCAGGCGAAACTTCGGCTTATCCTCTCCCTGCTCATGTTTGCGGGGCGGAAAAATGAAGCGATATTCCTCCTCCCCTTCAAAAAAGCTTTTTTTGAAAAACATGGCATACACAGAGCAAACCACCGCCATTTGCTCCACCAGCTTATCCAGAGAATCCTCCGAGGGAATGGCATCCTCCTCAAAAAAGCCCTCCAAATCCTTTGCGCCCTCATCCACCAGATTACGCATACAGGAGAGCAGGCTTTCCAAAAGCACGTTCATTTGCTCCGCCTCATCATAAATCACGGTTCCGTGCAAAAACACACGCTCCTGAAAGCCCTCCACGATTTTTTCATAATCAAATTCCAGACAATAGCCACGAAAATCGGTAAATTCCGCCCAAAGCAGAGAATTGTTCTGCTGCTTGGAAAATGCCACCACATAAAAGCTCATTTCATCCTCATCTGCGGAGGAGCAGGCAGAGGAAATGATACCCAGACGTTCAATTTCCACCTGCAGCTTAGCGGAAAACTGCTTTCGCAAATCCACATTTACAATATATTTTTCAATCAGCCGCTCCATGACCTCCACTGCATATTGAAACTCCAGCTTATCATTCAGAAAATCGCTTTTGGTTGCAATAAATTCCCGACTTTCCACAATGCCGCGGATGCCCTCCGCCGTTGTGTAATGATAAAGCTTATCGCCCTTTCGGCAAATTGGCACATGAATCCAGTCATCCATATAACGTGTATCCTGCATGGATTTTTCCTCCTGCCTATTCCCTGATTTGACCATCGCCATAAATGATATATTTCGTTGTTGTCAATTCCTTCAAGCCCATGGGACCTCTTGCGTGCAGCTTTTGGGTGCTAATGCCGATTTCCGCACCAAAGCCGAATTGACCGCCATCTGTGAAACGGGTGGAGGCATTCACATAAACCGCCGCCGCATCCACCTCATTCAAAAAGCGCTGCGCATTTGTATAATTTTCTGTCACGATTGCCTCGGAATGACCTGTGCTATACGCTCTGATGTGTGCGATTGCTTCATCCAAATCCCGAACCACTCTTGCGGAAATAATATAATCGGCATATTCCGTTGCCCAATCTGCCTCTGTTGCGGGAACCACATCGGAAACCAAGCCCTGTGTTGCCGCATCCCCACGGATTTCAACCTTTTTTTCCTGCAAGGCCTTGCAAACGGCAGGCATAAATTCCTCTGCGATTTTCTCATGCACCAAAAGGCTTTCGCAGGCATTGCAGACACCGGGGCGCTGTGTTTTCGCATTGAGAACAATACGCACCGCCTTTTCAAAATCCGCACTTTCATCCACATATACATGGCAGTTGCCCACCCCAGTCTGAATGACGGGAACGGTGCTGTTTTGCACCACGCTTTGAATCAGCCCTGCACCGCCACGGGGAATCAAAACATCCAAATAGCCATTCAGCCGCATCATTTCGGCTGCGGTTTCTCGGGAGGTATCCGGCACCATCTGCACGCAATCCTCCGGCAAGCCCTCTGCCGCCAATGCCCCACGCAAAGCAGAAATGACCGCTTGATTGGTCTGAAATGCCTCCTTGCCGCCTCTGAGGATGACCGCACTGCCTGCCTTTAGGCATAAGCCGAAGGCATCTGCCGTAACATTCGGGCGTGCCTCGAAAATAATCCCGATTACGCCCATCGGCACACGCTTTTGACCGACCACCAAGCCGTTATCCAGTGTTTTCATGGAAAGCACCTCGCCCACGGGATCCTCCAGCTTTGCCACCTGCCGCAAGCCCTCTGCCATATCCGCCAAGCGAGGTTCGGTCAGCGTCAGTCTGTCGATAAATGCACCCTTAATACCTGCTTCCACTGCCGCATCCACATCTGCCTTATTTTTCGCCAGAATTTCATCCTTTGCCGCAAGCAGTGCATCCGCAGAGGCCAGCAATGCTTTATTTTTCGCAGGTGTCGGCAGGGTTGCAAGAACCACCGCCGCCGCCTTCGCCTTTTTTCCCATTTCAATCAAGCTGCTCATCCTTCATTCCTCCCATCCGTTTTCCGTTACAATGCAATCCATCGGGATATCCGTTTTTTCTACAAAAAGGCACTGTGCGCAAAGCTGAAGGGCAAACGCCAAGCCAACCCTTCTGCCCGCCCGATGTGCCGCAAAATAGGTATCATAATAACCGCCGCCATAGCCGATACGGTTTTTCCTTTCATCAAAGCAAAGCCCCGGCACAAGAAACAAATCCGCTTCTTCGGGGATACAAATGCTGCTGCCCTTCGGCTCCATCACGCCAAAGCGTCCTTTTTCCAGCTCCGCAAAGGAATCCAGCCGATAGAACTGCATTTCTCTGTTTTTCTTTGTTTTCGGCACAGCAACCGTTTTTCCGTCCCGCCATGCCTGTGCAATGATTTCTGCGGTTTCCACCTCCGAGCCCATGCTTACGAAGGCAAAAATCCGTTTTGTATTTTGATATGCCGCACTTTGCAAAATATGTGCCGCAATTTGTCGGCTTTTTTCCGCCCGTTCCGCCTTCGGCATGGCATCCCGCTGTGCAAGCATGTGCTGCCGCAATTCCTTTTTCACTGCACCAAACCTCCTATTACAAACAAAACCAAGCCTGCCGCAACCAGAGAGATTCTCCAAAAGGGAAGGCGTTTTTTGCCAAAGAGGTTCTTCAGCAAAAGCCAGAAAAAGCCGCCCCAGAGCAAAACCTCCCCCGCAACGGAAAGAACCGCAAAAGCGCTGACAAGCGGCAAGCCTGCCCAAAGGCACACGCCAAGCCCCGCAGAAATCGCCAAGAGAAGGAGCAGCTCCGTTGTTTTTTCATAAACAGGCTGCTTGTTTTCCTCTGTCGGCTGAAAATTGACCGCCAAAAGCAAAAGGCCGGGAGCCACTGCCCCCACCAGACTGCCCGAAAGCACACGCATTAGCTGACTGCTTTCCCAAATGCCGAGATAGCTGCCGACACCATCAATGCCGACGGGCAGAATCATCAGACTTGTCAAGGCTGCCTGCCCCACAGAAAAGGGCTTGCCTGCCGCCATCCGTCTTTTCAAAAAGAAAAATGCAAATGCGACAAATGCCCCCAAATAAATGCCTGTGCAGCGGGCGCAAAGGGGCATTGTTCCTTCTCCCCAAGGAAGGCTGCGCTCCGCCATCCTATGACAGACAGCAGAGCCCATTCTCGTCAAAAGCCCAAGCATATCAAACAGAGGACACCACCTCGGTAAACACACCTGCGGCTGTGCCAAGCACACAGCAAACAAAGGAAAGCACCAGCATCACAATGCTGACCGTCAGCATCAGCTTACCGAATTTGCGATAATCCTCCGAGGGACTTTTGCTCAGCACCACACCTGCCACACAGCCTGCAATTGCGCCAAAGCCGCCCACAATAACAATCAGCACGATAACCAAAACCTTAATCACGGTAGGGATGGTGGCATCCTCAGCGACGGTGGTTTTCTTTTTATATTCCGCATCCCCTGTTTCTTCATTTGTTTCAAAATGGTGCTTTTTGCCGCCGGCATCCTCCACTGTAAAGGAATCTACGGTTTCTGCCTTTGGTTCGGCATTGGCTTCTTCCTTTGGCTCTGCCTTGATTTCCTCCGCCTGTCCCTCTACAACAAGCTTTGTGGGATCGATATTATTTCTTACGTTACATACAGGGCAGCCCAAGCTTTCATCTAAAATCTGTCTGCCGCAATTTGTGCAATAGCTCATTTTTATAACCTCCAAATCTTTCTCTCAGCCGTTTTTTAGCCAAACAGCGTGCCGATATCCTCTCCGTCAATAATGCGATGAATCACCTTTGGGTCCTCCCCGTTGGCGATTGCCATTTTCACATTTGCCTCCAAGCAAATGCGTGCCGCCTGCAGCTTGGTTTTCATGCCGCCGACGCTGAATGCCGAGCCTTTGTTCTCTCCTGCCATGGCCGCAATTTCCTCTGTGACCTCTGCCACATGGGGAACCCGTTTTGCATCCGCATTTGTGCGTGGGTCCTTGTCATACAGTGCATCAATATCCGTCAAAAGCAAAAGCAAATCCGCATGGACAATTTCCGCCACCATTGCGGAAAGGCGGTCATTATCGGAAATTTCGATTTCATAGGTGGAAATGGTGTCATTGGCATTGACAATAGGGAGAATCCCCATCTCCAGCAGGGTTTCCAATGTGTTTTTTGTATTTTCATAACGGCTGTCACTGCTCAGCTCTTCCTTTGTCAGCAAAACCTGTGCCACCGTTTGATTATATCTGTCAAAAAAATTATGATAAATCTGCATCAGCATGGCCTGCCCCACTGCTGCCGCCGCCTGCTTTTCTCTGGTTATCGTCGGGCGTTCCTTCATCGCCATACGCACCGCACCGACACCGATGGCACCACTCGTAACCAAAATGACCTCCTTGCCACGATTGCGCAAATCCGTCAGCACCCACGCCAGCTCCTCTATTCGTTTTAAATTCAGCCTGCCGCTTGGATATGTAATGGTGGATGTGCCAACCTTCACAACAATGCGTCGGCAATGCTTCAATTCTTTTCTCACAAGCCTCATCTCCGTTTCATTTGTAAATATTCCTCCTTATTATATAGTATACAACAAAATGTACGCACAAAAAAGGAATTTTCTATTAAGAATTTGTTGATTTTTCGGATAAAAATAAAACACCCCATTCCGAAAAATCTTTCCGCAACTGAGGTGTTTCCTTCTGCCTTCGACCTTATGCGTTTCTTTCATCCGCCTTCATGCCATCCAGCGTTTTCTGCATCAGCTCATCCAAATCCCAGCCCAGACGCTCTGCGCCCCTTTTGATGATTTCTCTGTCACAGCCTGCCGCAAAATGCTTATCCTTAAATTTTTTCTTGATGGATTTCAGCTCCATATCCTTCACGCTCTTGGAGGGACGCATCAGTGCCGCCGCACCGATCAGCCCTGTCAGCTCATCCACGGCGAAAAGCACCTTTTCCATTTCATGCTCCGGCTCAACATCACAGCAAATGCCATAGCCATGGCTTGCCACCGCATGAATCATTCTTTCATCCAAGTCTCTCTCATGCATCAGCTCCTGCACCTTTATGCAATGCTCCTCCGGCCATTGTTCAAAATCCAAATCATGCAACAGCCCGACATTGCCCCAAAAATCCACCTCATCGGCATAGCCCAGCTCCTTCGCCAGATAACGCATGACGCCCTCCACCGTTTCGCCGTGGTGCAAATGGAACGGCTCTTTATTAAATTCCTTCAGCAATGCCCATGCTTCTTCTCTTGTTAAGCTCTTTCCCATCCTTCATTCCTTCTTTCCTTTTCTTTTGTTGGTTGCTTTTTTGACATTATAGCGGACTTTCCTCCATTGTGCAACGGTAATTCCTATCAAAATACAGTATAATCGGAAATTCTTGCAATCCGCACGAAAAGTATGTAAAATGAAAGGTACTAATTTCGGAAAGGATGAAAAAAATGGATGTAACAAGCTTTGGCATTGACCACAACCGCCTGCTGCGCGGCATTTATGTTTCCAGAAAGGATACTGTCGGCAACGGCGTTTTGACCACCTTTGATGTTCGCATGAAGGAGCCCAATCGTGAAATGGTGATGGATACCTCTGTCATGCACACCATTGAGCATTTGATGGCAACCTTTTTCCGTGCAGATCCCGTTTGGGCAGAAAAGACCATCTATGTCGGCCCCATGGGCTGCCGCACAGGGATGTATGTCATCTTCAAGGGCGATTTGGAATCTGCGGATGTGGCGGAAATTATGAAGGACTGCTATCAGTATATGGCTGATTTCAACGAGGAAATCCCTGCGGCGAAGCCCGAAATGTGCGGCAACTACCTTGATCACAACCTTGGCATTACAAAAATCGAATGTCAAAAATTCGTGGATGAGGTGCTTTCCTGCATCAAAGAGGAAAACATGATTTATCCCCGACAAAACGGATAAGCCACAGCGTTTGGCCTTCCTGCTTTTTTATAAACACAAAAACTCCTCCGCAATAAATACGGAGGAGTTCGTTTTTTATCCATTTTTATTCAATTCTTCATACTGTTTGCAAGGTTCAGTCCGAATACGTCCCGGCAAGGATTAAGAAGCAAAGCTTCTTCTGAATTTCCGTGCGACCTTTTCTGCTGTCTGTGCATAACTGCGTTCCGCAAATTCACAAACGGCACAAAGCTTATCCACGAAGGTTACAACATAGGATTCGATATAACGGGGCGGAACCGGTGTACAAGGCCACATATGCTTTCTAATCGCGTCCATTTCAACCTTATTCAGCTTCGTGATTTTCTGCGCATTCAAAAGTGCAATGCGAGGATGCCAAGAGGAATGGCTGGAACGAATATATTTCTTTACCCGCCAATCATAAAAATATAAATCATGCAGTAACCCTGCTCTGGCTGCGGAATGATAATCCCAACCCATCTTGTAGCAAATCAGAAAGCTGTAATAGGATACATTTATACTATGCTGAAGTCTGCTTGTATTGCAATGCTGTGTATGCAGGTCCAGCTTGAGAACCTGCTCGTGCTCCAGAAGACCTTCCAGACACGCCTTATACTCCGCCAACAACTGATCTTCATCCAAGTTATTGAAATCCTTGCGGGACCCAATAGCGCTGTGCATGGGCTCCACTTCCTTTTCTCTTATTTATTTGTTACCCCTATTATATCACGTCTTTTTTAAAAAGTATATTGAATTATACATAAAATTGAATGGAATTTTTTAGCAATTTTTCAGAAAGGAATGCTTGTTTCTTGCCATTTTCACAGGCATTTCTGCAAAATTTCCGATTTTTGAACAGAAATCATTTTTCTTTTGGATTGGCAAGCAGTGCGGCGAAAAACGCAAAAAAGCTTGCCGCCGTTATGCCTGCCGCCGCAGCCTTTATGCCTCCTGTGAAAATTCCCAAAAGCCCTGCGTGCCTAACCTCCTTCATCACGCCTTCTGCCAAGCGAAAGCCAAAGCCCGTCAGGGGAATAGTTGCCCCTGCGCCGCCGAATGCCTCCAGCCCTTGATACAGTCCCAAGCCGCCGAGGATGCACCCCACGCAAACATACAGCACCAAAATCCTGCCGGACATCAGCTTTGTTTTATCAATCAAAATCTGTCCGATGACGCAAAGCAAGCCCCCCACCAAAAATGCCTTCAAAAGCTCCGTCATTTGCTCGCCTCCCTTTTGCAGCCCTCAATCACAAGGCCATGTGCAATGCCGGGGATGGACTGCCCCTGCTGTGCGGAGGTTTGGCTCATCAATGCCCCTGTGGGAATGAAAAGCATCCGCTGAATTTCGCCCGAAAGAAGCTTCGGATAAAAATACGCACAAAAGGTTACCGCAGAGCAGGCACACCCACTGCCGCCTGCATGGGTATCCTGTGTCTTGTTATCGAAAATTTCAATGCCGCAATCGGTATAGCGGCTGTCCATTTCATAGCCGGCCTCTGCCAAAAGCTCTGTTACCAATTTTTTGCCGACAACACCCAAGTCCCCGGTTGCAATCACATCATAATCCTGCGGGGTTCTGCCTGTATCCGCAAAATGTGTTTGCAGCAAATCTGCCGCCGCAGGTGCCATGGCCGCCCCCATGTTATTTACATCCGTCACACCCATATCCACAATTTTCCCCGTTGTAATCTCCGTAATCTTAGGGGCATTGCCCTTTCTTGCCAAAACCACCGCACCATCCCCCGTAACCGTCCATGTTGCTGTGGGCGGACGCTGTGTGCCGAGCGGCAAGGGAAAACGAAACTGCTTTTCCGCCGCACAAAAATGACTGGAGGCACCTGCTAAGGTGTAATTTGCAAAGCCGCCGTCAATCAGCATGGCACCAAGGCTCATTGCCTCTCCCATGGTGGAGCAGGCACCGAATAAGCCAAAAAAGGAAATCCCCAACTGCTGAATCCCAAAGGTTGAGCCGGTGCATTGGTTCAGCAAATCGCCGCAAAGAATATAATCGATATCCTTCGCCTTGAGGTTTGCCTTTTGCAGTGCCAAATCCATGTTTTTCTCCACAAATTTGCTTTCCGCCCTCTCCCATGTGCTTTCGCCAAAGAGGGCATCCTCTGCCCTTTGGTCAAAATATTTCCCCAAGGGGCCTTCCGCTTCCTTTGGGCCAACGGTTGCCGCCGCAGAAAGAATTGCAACCCCCTCTGCAAGACGGACTGTTTGCTTGCCGATTTTCTTGCTCATCCTCATACCACCTTTACCAAATAATAAACCAGACCAACCGCCATGGAGGTCAGCGTGCCATAAACAATGACAGGCCCTGCCACAAGGAACATCTTTGCCGCCATGCCGAACACCATGCCCTCCTTTTTGAACTCGATGGCAGGCGAAACAACGGAATTGGCAAAGCCCGTAATTGGCACAATCGTGCCTGCACCGCAGAATTTCCCCAGCTTTTCATAAATCCCTAAGGCTGTCAGCACCGCAGAAATGCCAATGAGCGTGATGGAAACCCAGAGTGCCGCATCCGTTTCGGAAATGCCCTTTTTCGTATAAAGCATCAGCAACGCCTGACCGAAGGCACAAATCAAGCCGCCCGAAGCAAACGCCCTCACGCAGTTTTTCCAAATGGGGCTGTTAGGCGAGGCCTGCTTCACCAGTCTGTCATATTTTTGCTGTGCCTGCTTGGATGTATCCAATCAAACCACTTCCTTCCATTATAATACATAAAATCCATCCACCAAAAAATAAGCCAAAGAGCCGCACACCTTTCCCAAGGCAAAGGCAAGAATCAGCCATGGCAAGCCCTTTGTCAAGCGGGTGCGCCGCAGCAAAATGGGAATCACATTCAGCACCTCTGTCAATGCCATGGCAAGCACCCCGACGAAAATCCCTGTGCAAAGCCCATAAGCACCCACCAAAAGCGGCACTGCTGGTAGCTGATATTCCGTAAACATTGCTGTGGTTCCCCAAAGCCCCCCAAGCACAATGGCATCCTCATAGACACGGATAAACCGCTGCGTTTGCGTCCTTTTTGCCATGCGCGGCACAATGCCGATGGCGGCGATAAAGGCAAAGGTGCCTGCCGCCACCATACAGCCGGAGGCAAGCCCCAAAAAAATCAGAAAGAGGCCTTTCATCCTATGCGCCTCCCTTGCGGCGATTCAGATAATCAATCACACTGGCGTTGGTTTCCTTTTCATAGGTTGTCATCTCGATTTCAATGGGGGTGGGATCCTGTGTTAAGCTGATTTTTGAAAAATGATTGAAGAAAACGATAATGCCAAGCCCCAAGCCAATGCTGTATGGCAGGGAAAGCAGCCTTGGTACCTCCCGATTCTCCCCGAAAAAAAGATAATACATATTTTCAAAAATCAGCGGCAGCTGTGTATCCGAATGAAAGCACATAATCGTTGTGGAGGCACCCACAAAAAGCACCAAGGAAACGAAAGCCACCTTTATCCAAACCCAAAGGGGATTGCGCCGCTCCGCCTGCGGCAGATATTCAATCAAAATATCCGCCTCCCCAAGATGATTGACGGCTGCATTGGGATATTTTTGATGCAGCACCTGAATCAAATCCACCGCAGAAAGAAGATATGTCCCTTTCCGCTCCGCCGGAATCCGAAACACCGCAAGCCGTTCTGCCTCGCCTGCCGTTTGTCCGCTCACAAGCACCTCTGCAACATCCCGTAGAAGCACCTCTCTCTTTCCCACAATCTGCACCTTTTCCGCAGGCTTAATATAAATATCCATCTCACCCCGCCCTTCCCATCGGTTTTGGTTAGTATGGCAGGGTTTTGGGAAAGTATACAAGGAAGGCTTTCGGGCAAAAGAAAAAAACCAAGCAATGCACTTGGTTTTATCAGATTTCTTTTTCCTTTATTCTTTTTACTTTTTTCTTTTTCCTTTAATAAACGAGGCTTACAAGCGAAACGCCTTAATTTTATCCTCCTGTACAAAAATATCTGCCAAATCCGTACAGGTTATGGCGTGTTCTCGGCTGACATCAAGCGTTACCCTTACCGTTCCGTCATCATTCTTCTCCATTTCGATGTGATGAATGAAAATATTACGCTTCTTGAGCTGTTCCTTCAGCCGTTCCAAGCCATCCGGCATATTTTCATAGGTTATGCTGAACGAATCTCTCACAGGGCCATCCAGCCTGCGCAGCTTTCCGTGTGCGAACACCTGAATCAGCATAATCAGGGCTGTGGAAAAAATGCCGACGGTATACATGCCTGCACCGATGGCAAGCCCAACCCCTGCCATAGACCACAGCCCTGCCGCCGTTGTCAGCCCTTTAATCGAAACATCACGCACAAAAATGACACCTGCACCCAAGAAGGAAATCCCTGTGATGACATTCGCCGCCACACGAGAGCCATCCACACGAATCCCCGGCAAATCCAAAATATCATCGAAGCCATATTTGGAAACAATCATCAGCAAGGCAGCCCCCACCGCAACAATGATGTGCGTGCGCAGCCCTGCCTCCTTGCGCATACGGCTACGTTCAAAGCCGATAATGCCGCCGCAAGCAGCCGCAATCACAATCCGCAGCATATATTCCAGTTCATCCTCGGGTATATGCAAAAGCTGTCCCATCGTCCTCCCCCCTTCGTATTCCCTATTATAGCACAAACCTTTGGCAGAAAACAGCCGAAAAAGCTTGATAAATCAATAAAAACTGCTTGCAATCCACTCTTTTTCCTGTTATTATAAAAATCTATGGCTTGAATTTGAGAAAGGAAGAAAACATGGAACACTTAAGATTTGAAGATATGAATATTTCCAACGAGATTTGCCATGCCGTATTGGATATGGGCTTTGAGGAGGCAACCCCCATTCAGAGCCAGGCAATTCCCGTTATTTTGGACGGCAAGGACATCATCGGGCAGTCCCAGACGGGTACAGGCAAAACCGCAGCCTTCGGGATTCCTCTTTTGGAGCGAATCAATCCCGATGACAGACGCTTGCAGGCTTTGATTCTCTGCCCGACCAGAGAACTGGCCATTCAGGTGAGCGAGGAATTTCGCAAGCTGCTGAAATATAAGGATAACATTCGTGTGCTGCCTATTTACGGCGGTCAGCCCATCGACAGACAGATTGCCGCTTTGAAAAAGGGCGCACAGGTTGTCATCGGCACCCCCGGGCGTGTGATGGACCACATGAGAAGAAGAACCATCAAGGCGGAAACCGTACAGATGATGGTTTTGGATGAAGCCGATGAAATGCTGGATATGGGCTTTCGTGAGGATATCGAAACCATTTTAGTAAAAATCCCAGAGGAGCATCAGACACTTCTCTTTTCCGCAACGCTTTCCCCCGAAATTCTGGATATCACAAAGCGTTTCCAGAAAAACCCCGAATTTGTCAAGATTGTCCGCAAGGAGCTGACTGTTCCCAATATCGAGCAGTATTATTTTGACGTAAAGGAAAAAACAAAGCTGGATGCGCTCAGCCGTATTATTGATGTTTATGATCCCAAGCTGGCAATGGTTTTCTGCAACACCAAAAAGCGTGTGGATGATTTGGTGGAAATGCTGCAGGGGCGTGGCTATTTTGCGGAGGGTCTGCATGGCGACTTAAAGCAGGCACAGCGGGATAAGGTTATGCAGAAATTCCGCAACGGCACGATTGAAATTCTGGTTGCGACAGACGTTGCTGCCAGAGGAATTGATGTAGATGATATTGATGTGGTGTTCAACTATGATGTGCCGCAGGATGAGGAATATTATGTGCATCGTATCGGGCGTACCGGTCGTGCAGGCAAGGCAGGCAAGGCGTTTACCTTCTGTGTCGGCAAGGAAATCTATAAGCTGCGGGACATCATGCGCTACACCAAGACAAAAATTCAACAGCAAAAGCTGCCCACCCTCAGCGATGTGGAGGAAATGAAAACAAACATCTTCCTTGAAAAAATCAAGGGGATTATCGAAGAAGGCCATCTGACAAAATACATCCATTTGGTTGATCGTCTGATGGAGGAGGATTACACCAGCATCGACATTGCGGCGGCTCTTTTGAAAAACCACCTTGCCGATATCAATGCAGACGATATCGACGCACTGGATGACATCAATCTGGGCGGCACCGAGCTTTACGGCGGCGAGGGCGAAAAAATGGTTCGTCTGTTCATCAATGCCGGCAAAAGAAGTAAGATTCGTGCAAAGGATATCGTGGGTGCGATTGCCAACGAGGCCGGCGTTCCCGGAAAGACCTTGGGCGAAATTGCCATTTTTGATGATTACACCTTTGTGGATGTGCCGAATGAATTTGTCAGAGATATTCTGCATGGCATGAAGCACGCAAAAATCAAGGGCAAAAAAGTGCATATTGAAATTGCAAAGAAAGAAAAAGCCTACGGGAAAAAGAGAAAATAAAACATAAAAGCCCCTGTATTTCACTTGAAATACAGGGGCTTTTTCATCAGCTTCCGTTTTGCAGAGAAAGCACGCCCTCCTGCCACACACCGTAAACCTCCTCCAAGAGCGTAAACGGCTGTGCGCCACGGAAGATTTCCGTCATTTTCTTTTCAAAGTCCTCCGCCTCATCCGTTTCTACCAAAACAATAAATTCCACCTTATCGGTATAAACGGTATCAAACAGCTCATGCCCATCCTGCAAAATTTCATATTGCACCTTTCCGGAATCGGTATAATCTGCCACAACGGAATATTTCCGATAGAGCACCAGCTCCGCAATGCCTGCCGCCAAAAGCCCTTCCTTTGCACAGTGGCCATAGGCACGCACCAAGCCGCCGGTTCCCAGCAGTGTGCCGCCGAAATAACGGGTAACCACAATCGCCGTATCCTTCACATCCTCGCCCTTCAGCACACTCAGCACAGGCATTCCTGCGGTTCCTTGCGGCTCGCCGTCATCACTGAAGCGCTGCAGCTCATTCCGCTCCCCAATCTGATATGCAAACACGTTATGCGTTGCATTCCAATATTTCTTTTTCATTTCCTCGATAAAGACCTTCGCCTCATCCTCTGTTTTGACCGGACGCACCGTTGCAATAAAGCGGGATTTTTTCTCAACCGTCTCCGCCTCTGCTTGCGCCAATATGGTTTTATATTTTTTCAGCATAGGTTCACCCTTTTTTCATCATACGTTTTTCTTTTTATTTTAACATAATTCCCCATTCACTCTCAAGCCCACTTTTGTATGGAATTGCGATTTTCTGTCCATCCTATTTTTATCGGAAAGACTAACTATTAAAAGTCAAGTCTAAAATGAAAGGTTTTTGAATGAATTGCAGAAATGCATTTCAGATATAT
>NZ_CAKQVD010000032.1 GCF_934277605.1 uncultured Anaerotignum sp. | reverse complement strand
GCGATGTAGGAAAGCACCAGCACATAGTACACGTTCGTTGCGCCGTTGTTCAGCGGGAACAGCACCAGCTGGTAGGTTTTGGCGCGGTTCACACTCGACGCCGTTGTTTTTTGTTCACCCCTTGCGGTCTCTCCTTTTTTGATAAAAAATTTACTAAAATGTATCATACCGCATTTTTACACAATTTTCAACCATTCGCCGCAGGAAAACTTGACATTCCGAAAATTTCAAGTATCCTAAAAGGAAGTAAGAAAAAAAGGAAGGAAGTGCTTGTTTTGGTAACAGTAAATATAGATGAGAGCATAAAGGAACGCTGTCCGGAGGCAGCCTTGGGGCTTTTGCAGGCAAAGGTGGCTGTTGCGCCCGACCCGGAGGAGCTTTTGGCACTGCTCAACGGGAAAATTGCAGAGCTTTCCGAGGTAGAGCTTTCGCAGGCCAACAAAAGAGATAAGATTCAGTCCACCAGAAGGGCGTATAAGGCACTGGGGAAGGAGCCGAACCGCTACCGCTCCTCTGCGGAGGCCATGTGCAGAAGAATTGCGAAGGAAAGAGGGCTGTATTATATCAATAACGTGGTGGATATCAATAACTATCTTTCCATCAAATCGGGCTATTCCATGGGTACCTATGACCTTGCGAAAACCGAAGGGGAGATTACATGGATGCGTGCGCCCGAGGGAACGGCATATCGTGGTATTGGCAAGGATGTGCTGAATATCGAATTTTTGCCGGTGCTGTTTGATGCACAGGGGCCGTTCGGCAACCCCACCAGTGATAACGGCAGAACCATGATTACGGATACAACAGAGGATTTGCTGTTGGTATATTATGCCTTTGACGGAGCGGAGGCATTGCCTGCGCTTTTGCAGGAGGCGAAGGAGCTGCTGGAAAAATATGCAGGGGGCAAGGAATTTGAGACAAAAATCTTAATCTAAACAATCCGAATATAATAAGGAAGGTGATCGGATGAAAACCTTTGAAAGCTTATATCGGGAATATTATCAAAAGGTCTATGTGTTTCTTCATCGCCTGTGTGCCGATGGCGACTTGGCGGAGGATTTAACACAGGAAACCTTTTTGCAGGCATATAAATCACTCTATAAATTTCGGGGAGAGTGTGAAATTTTTACATGGCTTGCGGCAATCGGCAAGCACACCTATTTTAAGTATCTGAAAAAGAAACGGCTGCATTTGGATTCTGCCAATCTGGATCTCGTGGCGCAAAGCTATCTGAAGGGGGATGTCAGCCCGGAGGAGCATGTCAGCCAAAAGGATATTGAAAATGCGGTGCGCAGGGTGGTTGAGGATATCCCGAAGAAGTATCGAGATGTGGTGGTGCTGCGGATTTATGCGGAGCTGCCCTTTTCGCAGGTTGCACAAATACTCAGGATTAGCGAAAATTCCGCTAAGGTTATCTATTTCAGAGCAAAGAAAATGTTGATGGAGGTGTTAAAGGATGAATTGGAAATGTGAGCTTGTGATGGACTTGGCACCTCTGTATTATGATGGGGTTGCAAGTGCGGTCAGCAAAAGGCTTGTGAAAAAGCATTTGCATGAATGTGCGCAGTGCCGCAGCTATTATAAAAGATATCGCCCCGTGGATAAGGTTCCCGCAGAGGTGCCGAATTGGGATGTGGGCGAAAACTATGCCATGCTTGCCAAAAGAGTGCGCAGACGGCGTCTGGTGCTTTGGAGCGGCTTTCTGACATATCTGTGCGCAACCGTCTTTGCAATGGTGCTTTATTATGTGAAGGAGCAAAATAATTAAAAATTTTTTAAACGCCGAAAACGCTGAGAATACAAGGGCTCTCGGCGTTTTTGTTTTTCTGCGAAAATATTTTTGAAAAAATTGTGTAACTATTCTGATGATTTGGGGTACTAATTTAGAGTAACAAAAAAATGGAACAGATTTCGTTTTATGAAACAGTTTCCCGTATTCCCTTGGAAATGGGAGAAGGAGTGGAAAAATGAGCTTTCGTGTGTTAGGGACGGGCATGTATGTCCCGCCCAGAATTGTGACCAATGATGATTTGTCACAATTTTTAGAAACCAATGACGAATGGATTACCCAGAGAGTCGGTGTCAAACAGCGTCACATCAGCACCAATGAAACGGCGGCGGATATGGGCGCAAAGGCTGCAAGGGCTGCTTTGGAAAACAGCGGCGTGGCAGCGGAGGAAATCGACTTGATTTTGGCGGCAAGCGTCAGTGGGGAGAGCATTTCCCCTTCTGTTTCCTGCATGATTCAGAATTTGCTGGGGCTTTCCTGCATGGCAATGGATATCAATGCGGCCTGCTCTGCGTTTGATTTTCTGCTGGAAACAGCGGCAGGGTTCTTCGCAAGAGGAAGGGCAAAAAAGGTGCTTGTCATCGGGACAGAGCGTCTCAGCCGCCTTTTAGACTGGAAGGACAGAGGCACTGCGGTTATTTTCGGTGACGGTGCCGGCGCAGTTGTTTTGGAGGCGGGCGAGAATTATTTGGATTCTGTGTTTCATGTCAAGGGCGGTGCGGATGTGATTGATATTCCGCAGCCTGTGGGGATATCTCCCTTCTATGAAAGAGGGCAGGAAAAGAAGCCCTATATTCACATGGCAGGGCAGGAAACCTTCAAATTTGCGGTTACTGCCATTTGCAAGGACTGCAAAACGATTTTGGAAAGAAATGGGCTGACCTTTGCGGATATCGCATATATTGTGCCGCATCAGGCAAATCAGCGTATCATTGATTTTGCAAGCATGAAATTAAAGGTACCCAAGGAAAAGTTCTATTTAAACATTGATAAATATGGCAATACTTCTTCCGCCAGCATTCCCATTGCTCTGGATGAACTCAACCGGGCAGGAAAGCTGCATAGAGGAGATTTATTATTACTGCCTGCCTTTGGCGGCGGTCTGGCAAGCGCCTGTTGTTTAGTAAGATGGTAAAAAAGAAAAGAAAACAAGAAAAAAGGTAAAAGAAAAGGAGAAAGAATTATGGTATTTGAAAAAATCGCAGCAATGTTGGCAGAAAAACTGGAATGTGACGCAGCAGAAATCAAGATGGACACAGAATTCAGCACTCTGGGCATCGACTCTCTGGATGTGATGGAGCTTCTGATGAATCTGGAGGAAGAGCTTGGCACAGAAATTGAAATGGGCGAAAACAAGGTAAACACTGTTGGCGATCTGGTTAAGCTGATCGAAGACAAACAGGCGTAAGTAAGAACAAACGAAAGAAAAGGAGGACGACGATATGATCGTTTCACCGATTTGTGAGATGCTGGGCATCAAATATCCTATCTTCCAAGGCGGCATGGCATGGATTGCTGACGGCAAGCTGGCTGCAGCGGTTTCCAATGGCGGTGGTCTGGGAATTATCTCTGCAATGAATGCAGGCGGCGATTATCTGAGAGAGCAGATTCGCATTGCAAGAGGCCTGACCGATAAGCCCTTTGGCGTAAACATCATGCTGATGAGCCCTCATGTAGAGGAAGTGGCAAAAATCGTTGCAGAGGAAAAGGTTGCAGTTGTTACCACAGGTGCAGGCATTCCCAATCAATATGTTCCCATGTGGAAGGAAGCAGGCATTAAGGTGATTCCGGTAGCGGCATCTGTTGCGGCGGCAAAAATGATGGCAAGAGCAGGTGCGGATGCGGTCATTGCAGAAGGCGGCGAATCCGGCGGTCATATCGGCGAACTCTCCACCATGCCCTTGGTTCCCCAGGTGGCAGATGCGGTGGATATCCCTGTACTGGCGGCAGGTGGTATCGGCGACGGCAGAGGGATGGCAGCGGCATTTATGCTGGGTGCAGTTGGCGTGCAGATGGGCACCCGTTTCCTGCTTGCACAGGAATGTGGTGTGCATCAGAACTATAAGGACATGGTAAAAAAGGCAACGGATATTTCCACAACCGCAACAGGCAGACGCTTTGGCGGCAGCACCTGTCGTGTGATGAAAAATCAGTTTGCCCGTCATTTTTTGAAGGTGGAATATGCCCCCGAAACAACAGCCGAAATGGTAGATCAGCTTGGCGTTGGCGCATTGCGTAAGGCAGCGGTGGAGGGCGATACCAAGGAGGGCTGCTTTATGGCAGGGCAGATTGCCGGCATGGTAAAGAAGGAGCAGCCTGCGGCAGAAATCGTGCAGGAAATTGCAGCAGAGGCGGAGGCGTTACTGAAAGGAGCGGAAAAATGGGTAAAATAGCATTTGTTTTTTCCGGTCAGGGCGCACAGAAGGCAGGCATGGGCAAAAGCTTTTATGAAAACAGCACAGCCGTTAAGGATTTGTTTGACAGAGCAGAAGCCCTCAGAGCCGGCACATTGGCGCAGTGCTTTTCCGGCACAGCTGAGGAGCTGAAGGAAACACAGAATACACAGCCCTGTCTGTATCTGACGGACTTGGCGGCGGCACTTGCACTTTCTGAGGCAGGGGTTCAGGCGCAGGGTGTGGCAGGCTTTTCTCTGGGAGAGCTGCCTGCATTGGCGTTTGCGGGCGCATATAGCCACTTGGACGGCTTCCGTCTGGCTTGCATCCGCGGCAAAGCAATGGCAAGGGCGGCGGCGGAGCATCCTGCATCCATGCTTGCGGTGATGAAGCTGGATAACGCAAAAATCGAGGAAATCTGCAAGCAGTTTCAGCAGGTTTATCCCGTAAACTATAATGCACCCGGTCAGCTTGTTGTGGCAGGGGCGGCAGAGGAAATGGATGCCTTCAAGCAGGCTGTCCGTGAGGCAGGCGGCAGAGGTTTGCCCGTAGCGGTAGGCGGCGGCTTTCATTCTCCCTTTATGGATGCGGCAAGCAGGGAATTTGCGGAATATGCAGGAGAATTTCAGCTGCAGCAGCCCGCATTGACGGTATATTCCAACTTTACCACAAAGCCCTATACGGAAAACGTACTGGAATTGATGGAAAACCAGATTAACCATAGCCTGCGTTGGCAGGAAAGCATAGAACGCATGGCGGCAGATGGCTTTGATACCTTCATCGAGGTGGGCATTGGCGATACGCTGAAAAAGCTCATCAAACGGATTCTTCCCGAAGCGAAGGTTTACAGCGTTTCCGATATGGAGGAAATCGAAAGGGTAAAGGAGGAAATGGGATGCTGAAAGGAAAAACAGCAGTCGTAACCGGCGGCTCCAGAGGGATTGGCAAGGCAATCTGTCTGAAATTTGCGGAAAACGGCGCAGATATTGCGTTTTTATATGCGGGCAACACCGCTAAGGCGGAGGAAACCGTAAAGGAATTGGAAGGACTGGGCGTGCAGGCAAAGGCATATCAGTGCAATGTGGCGGATGCGGATGCAGTGGCGGCAGTCGTAAAGGAAATCGTAAAGGATTTCGGCGGGATTCAGATTTTGGTGAATAACGCAGGAATCACAAAGGATAAGCTGGTGCCGATGATGAAGGCGGCAGAGTTTGATGCAGTCATTGACACGAACCTGAAGGGCGTATTCTATATGATTAAGGGGGTATATCCTCTTTTCCTGAAGCAAAAGGGCGGCAAGATTATCAACATCAGCTCTGTTTCCGGTTTGACAGGCAACCCCGGTCAAGCCAATTATTCCGCCTCTAAGGCAGGGGTAATCGGGCTGACAAAATCCGTTGCGAAGGAGCTGGCATCCAGAGGGGTTTGCTGCAATGCAATCGCCCCCGGCTTCATTGCAACAGAAATGACAGAGGGATTGGAAAACAATACATGGAAGGACGCCATCCCCATGAAACGCTTCGGCGAGGCGGAGGAAGTGGCAAAGCTGGCATTGTTTTTAGCGTCGGAACATTCTGATTACATTACAGGCGAGGTCATCCGCATTGATGGCGGTCTGGCGTGCTGAATCGGCGCAGAAGGTCCGAATAGGCAGCCGGATTTGGCAGGAAAGGATTGATGAAATGAGACGAGTAGTAGTAACAGGTATCGGCGCAGTAACCCCTGTGGGCAATAACGTGCCGGATTTTTGGGCGGCAGTCAAAAGCGGAAAAAACGGCATTGGCCCCATCACCCGCTTTGATGTCAGCGAAAGCAAGTATAAGCTGGCGGCAGAGGTGAAGGATTTTGATCCGACAAACTACATGGATAAGCTGGCGGCAAAGAAGCTGGATCGCTTCGTGCAGTTTGCCATGGCGGCAACAAGCGAGGCCATGGAGGACAGCAAGCTGGCAGGCAGCATTGAGAGTGAGGACTTGGCAGTTTATTTCGGCAGTGGCATCGGCGGCTTTGAAACCCTTTGCGAAAGCTATGATACCCTGCGGGAAAAGGGCGCACGCCGTGTTTCTCCCCTGTTTATCCCTAAGATTATCAATAACATTGCGGCAGGCAATATTGCCATTCGCTATCAGGCGCAGAATGCGTGTGTTGCTGTTTCCACAGCCTGCGCAACAGGTACAACTGCCATCGGCGAAGGGTATAGAGCGATTTTGCATGGCTATACCACAGCGGCAATCTGCGGCGGCAGTGAAGCGGCCATCGTGCCTTTGGCAGTGGCAGGCTTTGGCAGCTGCATGGCACTGAATGCATCCGAGGATCCCAATGCGGCATCTCTGCCCTTTGATAAACGCCGTGCAGGCTTTGTGATGGGCGAGGGTGCAGGCACAGTGATTCTTGAGGAATATGAACACGCAAAGGCAAGGGGCGCAAGGATTTATGCGGAAATCGTGGGCTATGGCTCCACCTGTGATGCACACCATGTTACCGCACCTGCGGAGGAGGCAATCGCAAGCGGCAAGGCAATCCTGCATGCAATGGAAGGCCTGAAAGGCGTAAAGCCCGAGGAAATTTATATCAACGCACATGGCACAGGTACCTCTTTGAATGATAAAACAGAAACCAGAGCAATCAAAAATGCCTTTGGCGAAGCAGATGCAAGAAAGGTTCACATCAGCTCCACAAAGTCTATGACAGGGCATATGCTCGGTGCGGCAGGCGCAGTGGAGGCGATTGCGGCAATTTTGGCAGTGCAGGAGGATATCATTCCCCCTACCATCAACTTGAAAGAGGCAGATCCCGAATGTGATTTGGATTATACCCCCAACACAGCAGTTCAGACAACGGTAGAGGCGGCAATGTCTACCTCTCTGGGCTTTGGCGGTCACAATGCCTGTGTTGCATTTAGAAAGATGAGGGGCTGATAGGATGGATACCAATAAAATCAATGAGCTGGCGAAAATTTTGCGTCAGAATCAGCTAACAAAGTTGGATTTGACAGAAGGCGATACCCGTATCGTTTTAGAGGCGGGCGGCAGAGAAAAAACAGTGGAGATTCCTGTGGTTTCTGTAGAAAACACAGTGGAAGCGCCTGTTGCAGAAGTGCCTTCTGTGGAAAAAGCGGAAGCACCCGCAGGTGTGGAGCAGAAATCCCCCTTGGTCGGTACGGTTTATCTGGCACCGCAGGCAGGGGCAGAGCCGTTTGTTTCGGTGGGGACACAGGTGAAAAAGGGCGATGTGCTTTGCATTGTGGAATCCATGAAGATGTTTAATAACATTGAAGCGGAGATGGATGGCACCATTGCGGCAGTCTGCGTGGATAACGGGCAGATTGTGGAATTTGGGCAGCCCTTGGTTCGCATCCTGCCAGAAAAGGAGGAAAGCTGATGAATCAGGAAGAAATCAAAAAAATTCTGCCTCACAGAGACCACATGCTTTTGATTGATGAGGCAGAGCTGAAAGAGGGCAAGGCGTACGGGAAAAAGACAATCCGTGGGGATGAATTTTTCTTACAGGGACATTTCCCTGATAACCCCGTTGTGCCGGGTGTCATTCTTTGCGAAATTTTGGGACAGAGTGCCTGCGTTTTGCTTTCCGGCGAGGCGGCAGGTGTGACGCCCTTCTTTACGGGCTTGGATAAGGTTCGCTTTAAAAACCCCGTGCATCCGGGGGATGTCTTTGAAACAGAATGTACCCTGCTCAAGCATAAGGGCCCGTTTTATTGGGCAGAGGGCAAGGGCTATGTAGACGGTAAATTGTGTGTCAGTGCAGAGTTTTCCTTTGCACTTATCAAGGAGTGACAAGAAATGTTTTCTAAAATTCTCGTTGCCAACAGAGGCGAAGTGGCAGTCCGCATCATCCGTGCCTGCAAGGAAATGGGCATCGAGACGGTGGCTGTCTATTCCGAGGCGGACAGAAATTCCCTGCCCGTTGCACTGGCGGATGAACGCATCTGCATCGGCGGCAATGCGGCGGCAGAGAGCTACTTAAATCAGAAAAACATCATCAGTGCGGCTTTGGCAACCAATGCCGAGGCCATTCACCCCGGCTATGGCTTTCTTTCCGAAAATGCGGGCTTTGCCAAGCTTTGCGAGGAAAACGGCATTGTGTTTATCGGCCCCAAAAGCGAGGTTATTTCCGCCATGGGCGATAAGGACACCTCTCGTCAGTTAATGCAGAAGGTTGGCGTGCCGGTGGTTCCCGGTACGGAGGTTCTGCGGGACGTAGAGGAAGCAAAGAAATATGCCAAGGAAATCGGCTATCCGCTTTTGGTAAAGGCAACCGCAGGCGGCGGCGGCAAGGGGATTCGTGTGGTAATCAGAGAGGAGGATTTGGAGGAGGCGTTCTATACAGCCTCTCGGGAAGCGGAAAGCGCCTTCGGCAACGGGGATGTTTTTCTGGAAAAATATCTGACTCATGTGCGCCATGTGGAAATGCAGGTGCTTGCAGACCAAGCAGGCAATATTCTTTGCTTGGGCGAGAGGGATTGCTCCCTGCAGCTCAATAAGCAGAAGGTTTTGGAGGAAACCCCCAGCCCCGTTATGACGGAGGAAATCCGCAAAAGAATGATGGAGGCGGCGGTTTTGGCAGCAAAGGCGGCGCATTATACCAATGCGGGAACGGTAGAATTTCTGCTTGCCCCCGATGGACAATTTTACTTCATCGAAATGAATACACGCTTGCAGGTGGAGCATCCCATCACGGAGGAAATCAGCGGCGTGGATATTGTGAAATGGCAGATTCGCATTGCCTGTCAGGTGCCGTTAAGCATGAAGCAGGAGGACATCAGCCTGCAGGGCCATGCCATTGAATGTCGTATCAATGCACGCTCCACAGGGAAAATTGCGTTTTTGCATATTCCCGGCGGCGGCAGGGTGCATTTTGATACAGCACTCATGCAGGATACCGTTGTGGTACCCTTTTATGATTCCATGCTTGGCAAGCTGATTGTCCATGCAAACACGAGAGAGGAGGCCATTCGCAAAATGGAGGCATCTCTTTGTGAAATGGTCATTGTCGGTGTGGAAACCAATATCGAGGAGCAGCTGCAGCTCATTCGCAGCAAAACATTCCAGAAGGGGAATTATGATACCCTGATTTTAGATAAAATTTTGAAAAAGAGGTGAGAGGAATGAGTAACATTATGGGTTACTTCCGCAAATCCAAAAATGCTTTGGAAAAAGGCGGTATCACGCTCAAAAATATAACAGAAGAAAAGGTGCGCTGCCCGGTTTGCAAATCCTATGCAACCAAGCGTGCCATTGCAAAAAGAAAGGCAACCTGCCCGCAGTGCGGCCATCATTTTCGCCTCGGTGCAAGAACCAGAATTAAGGCATTGTTCGATAAGGACAGCTTTCAAGAGCTGTTTTCTCAGATTGAAACCATCGATCCGTTGCAGTTTCCCGGCTATCAGGATAAAATGGATCGTGGCAGAGCAGTCAGCGGCGAGGAGGAGGGTGTCATTTGCGGCACAGCCACCATTCGCCGTCAGCCCTGTGCGGTGTTTGTGATGGAGCCGGGCTTTATGATGGGCAGCATGGGCTCCGTTGTGGGCGAAAAAATCGCCAGATTGTTTGAATATGCCGCAGAGCATGGGCTATCCGTTGTGGGCTTTACCGCAAGCGGCGGCGCAAGAATGCAGGAGGGGATTCTTTCCCTCATGCAGATGGCAAAAACAAGCGGTGCGGTGGAGCAGCACAGCAAAAGAGGCGGCTTATATATCACTGTTTTGACAGATCCCACAACAGGCGGCGTTACGGCAAGCTTTGCTATGCTGGGGGATATCATTCTTTCCGAGCCGAATGCCACCATCGGCTTTGCAGGCAGAAGAGTCATCGAGCAGACCACAAAGAAAAAGCTGCCGGAGGATTTCCAGAAGGCAGAATTTTTGCTGGAGCATGGCTTTGTGGATGCCATTGTGCCGAGAACAGAGCTGCGGGGAACCTTGGAGAAGCTGCTGCGGCAGCATAGCAGAAAGGAATGATGCGGATGAATGCCTATGAAAAATTACAGACGGCGAGAAGCCAAACACGCCCGACTGCTCGTTCTTATATCGAAAAGCTGTTTACCGAGCGGACAGAGCTGCACGGGGACAGAAAATATGCGGATGATGCGGCAATTATCGGCGGCATTGGGATGCTGGGGGATATCCCCGCAACCTTCATCGGCATTGAAAGAGGACGCAATCTGGAGGAGCGGATTCGCTGTAACTTCGGCTGCCCCATGCCTGAGGGCTATCGCAAGGCCCTGCGCTTGATGAAGCAGGCGGAAAAGTTCCAAAGACCTGTGATTTGCTTTGTGGATACTTCCGGTGCTTTTTGCGGCGAGGAGGCAGAGGAGCGTGGACAGGGGCAGGCGATTGCCGATAACCTGATGCAGATGATGGGCTTGGAAACGCCGATTATCACGATTGTGATTGGCGAAGGCGGCAGTGGCGGCGCCTTAGGGCTTTCCGTTGCCAATAAGCTGTATATGCTGGAAAATGCAGTCTTTTCCGTTATCTCTCCGGAGGGCTGCGCAAGTATTCTCTGGGAGGATGCAAAGCTTGCGCCCGATGCGGCGGAGTGTTTACGGATTACAGCAGAGGATATGAAGGAATTTGGCGTGGCAGAGGAAATCATCCTTGAGGACTTTGTGCATTTTTCCAAAATGTGCGAGGAAATGAAGGAAAAACTCATCCTTGATTTAAAGGGCTGGTCGAAAAAAACAGGAAAAGAGCTTTCTGAGGAAAGATATCAGCGGTTCCGCAAGCTGGGCCGCTGGGCAGAATAAAAAAAGCAGGATATCCCATTGGAGATATTCTGCTTTTTATTTTTCTTCTTCTTTTTTACTGCATTCAGGGCAAAGTCCCGTAA
This sequence comes from uncultured Anaerotignum sp., assembly GCF_934277605.1. Classification (GTDB taxonomy): domain Bacteria; phylum Bacillota; class Clostridia; order Lachnospirales; family Anaerotignaceae; genus Anaerotignum_A. The sequence goes on along the minus strand of NZ_CAKQVD010000032.1, from coordinate 10,325 downwards.
ATTCCAGAGAATGTCCGGTGATTTGGAAGCCGGTTTTTTCCTGCAAGGTTTCCTCCAATTCACTGAGCGGGCAGGTATCCACAGGGATAACCTTGCCGCAAAGATTGCAGACCAAGCGATGCGAATGATCCTTTTTTGCCAAGGCATAATAGGCCTTGCCATCCTGTCTGACGGAGCGAATGAGGATTTCCTTTTCTGTCAGCGTATTCAGGGTGCGATAGACGGTGGAAACATTCATGGAAAGCACCGGCTCTGCCAGCTCATGCAGTTCCTCCGCCGTCATGGGACGTGCCTGCTTTTGCAGCAAAAACAGCAAGAGCTGTCGCTTTTTTGTGGATTTCAAGGCTGCGTTTTTTAAGATATTTTGCTCCATCCGTTTCCCTCCCTTCGTCTGCACTCTTTCCTATGATAGTATACCTAAGGGGGTTTGTCAATGTGAGCGGGGGTGGCAGAAAAAAGAAAAAAATCTTCCGAAAACAGCGTTGCAAAAGCAAAAGGTGTTTGATAGGATAAGAAAAAAGAGAAAAAAGCCGCTTGCTTTTGCAGATAAACAGAGGGGGAGGGAAATATTTCTCGGGAAATTTCGGGAAATAGTATCCCTTCGGGAAGGAGCCGATGACATGACAAAAAAAGAAAAGATAACAACGATTTTGGAGCTTTTGCGGGAGCATTACGGCCCGACAAAATGCTATTTGGATCACGAAAACGCATGGCAGCTTTTGATTGCCACCATGCTTTCCGCACAATGCACCGATGCCAGAGTAAACCTTGTCACAAAGGATTTATTTCAAAAATATACCTCTGTGAAGGCATTTGCGGAGGCAGACCTTGCGGAATTGGAGCAGGATATTCATTCAACGGGGTTCTATCATAATAAAGCGAAAAACATCATTGCCTGCTGTCAGACGCTTTTGCGGGAATACAACGGCGAGGTGCCTTCGGAGCTGGAGCAACTGACCGCCTTGGCAGGTGTCGGCAGAAAGACAGCAAATGTGGTGCGTGGAAATTGGTATCACATTCCGAGTGTGGTGGTGGATACCCATGTGAAGCGCATTTCCAACCTGCTTGGGCTGACAAGCAGCGAGGATCCCGTTAAGATTGAATTTGATTTAATGCGTCTGGTGCCGCAGGAAAAATGGATTGACATTAACACCCAGCTGATTGCGCACGGCAGAAAGGTTTGCATTGCCCGCCGCCCGAAATGTCAGGAATGCTTCCTGCTGCCCTATTGCACAGGCGGAAAGGCATTGGAAAAGGAAAAGAAAAAGACACAAAAGCAGAAAACAGCAAAGAAAAAAGCAGAATGATTTTTGCAAAAAAAGGGAGGAATTAAAAATATTTTAGCAAATTTGCCGATATGGGTTTATGTTGAACAAAAAATACGCCAAGAATAATAGTATATTCGGTAAAAATGTCAATATGAAATTTTTTTGGTAAAAAATGAAGGGAATTTCAAATAATGGTCGAATACAAATAAATGTATCCGTTGTATATATTTGAGGGATACACCATGAAAGCTCCTTGACGGAAAAATCCGTTCAAAAATAAACCTATTGGGAGGGAAGATTCTATGAAAAATTATGCATCTAACAGAGTGAGAAACGTAGTTCTTTTGGGACACAGCGGTTCCGGTAAAACCACCTATGCCGAAGCAGCATTGTACTATTCCGGTGCAACAAAAAGATTCGGTCGGGTAGAGGACGGAAATACTGTGTCTGACTATGAAGCAGAAGAAATTCGCCGTAAGGTTTCTATCAATACATCTGTGATTCCTGTGGAATGGCAGGATACAAAGATTAACTTCTTGGATACTCCCGGTTATTTTGACTTTGCAGCAGAGGTTAAGCTTGCAATGAACGTGGCAGATACCGGCTTGATTATGGTTTCCGCAAAATCCGGCGTAGAGGTCGGTACGGAAAAGGCATGGGAATATTGCGAAGAAATGCACCTGCCCCGTATCATTTTCATTAACCAGATGGATGATGAAAATGCCGATTTTGAAAAAACATTGGCTGAGCTACGTAAAAACTTCGGCAAGGCGGTTGCGCCCCTGCAAATTCCCTTTAATGATGAAAACGGCAACTTTATCGGTTTTATCAACCTGATTAAGAGAGATGCCAGAAAGAAGGTAAACGGCAAGCTGGAAAAATGCGAAATGCCTGAGGATAAAAAGGATCAGGTTGAGGTTCTGCGCTCTATGCTGATTGAGGTTGCGGCAGAATCCAGCGAAGAGCTGATGGAAAAATTCTTCAATGATGAGGAATTGACAGAAGAAGAAATTTATGACGGTCTGCAGGCAGGTATTACCAACCACAGCATTGCACCCGTTATGTGCGGCTCCGCAACATTGGGCTATGGTGTGAAGCTTTTGATGAACACAATCGTTCGTTTTACCCTTCCCGCAATTGAGGCAAAGGCAAACTTCCATGCCTTCCATGATGGCAAGGACGTTGTTTATTGCTCCTCCGATGACGAGCGTTTCTCCGCTTATGTGTTCAAAACCATTGCCGATCCCTACATTGGCCGCTTGAACCTGTTCCGTGTGATGACAGGTAAGCTGGACACCACAATGAGCGTTTATAACGAAGAAAAGGATACGGTTGAAAAGGTTGGGCGTTTGTATGTTATGCGTGGTAAGGAGCAGATTGAGGTGGATGAGCTGCACTCCGGCGATATTGGCGCATTGGCAAAGCTTTCCAACACCTCCACACAGGATACCCTTTCCTTGAAGGACGCAAATATCATCGTTCCCAAGATTGCACTGCCCGGCTCTGTGCTTTGCATGGCAATCAAGCCGAAGGGCAAGGGCGATGAGGATAAGCTTTCCGCAGCATTGGCAAAAATCAAGGAGGAGGACCCCACCATTAAGATGGAGGTAAACCCCGAAACAAAGCAGACCTTGGTTTACGGCGTGGGCGAACAGCAGCTTGATGTTATGGTGCAGAAGCTGAAAACAAAATATAAAATTGAGGTTGATTTGACAGATCCCATCATTCCTTACAGAGAGACAATCAAGGCAAAAGCAAGCGTGCGTGGACGTTATAAAAAGCAGTCCGGCGGTCATGGTCAGTTCGGGGATGTTGTGATGGAATTTGAACCGAGCTACGATACCACAACACCGGTTGTTTTTGAAGAAAAAATCTTCGGTGGCTCCGTTCCCAAGCAGTATTTCCCCGCAGTTGAAAAGGGCTTGCAGGAATGTGTGCAGAGCGGCGTGCTGGCAGGCTATCCCGTTGTCGGCCTGAAGGCAACCCTGACAGACGGCTCCTATCACCCCGTTGACTCCTCTGAAATGGCATTCAAGATGGCAACCTCCGTTGCATTCAAGGAAGGGATTCCGCAGGCAAAGCCTGTTATTCTGGAACCCATTGAACACGTTGAGGTGCTGATTCCCGATAAATACATGGGCGATATCATGGGCGATATCACAAAGCGCCGTGGCCGTATTTTGAGCATGGATGCAGTCGGCATGAAGAAGTGCATTGTTGCAGAGGTTCCTACCGCAGAAATGCACAAATATGCAACAGATTTGCGTTCCATGACACAGAGCCGTGGGGAATACAGACATTATTTTGAAAGATATGAGGAAGCACCTATGGATGTGCAGAAGAGAATTATTGAGGCACGCGCAGCAGAAAAATAAGCTCTAAAAAGTGGCAAATGCAACAGATTTTTCTTGCATACGATGATAAACTAACCACGAGAGAATTTGCCTCTCGTGGTTTTTTTATTCGATTTTTGATTATGCTATGAAGGATAAGCGGAAGGAGGCTTTTCTATGTATGATATTGGGATTATCGGCGGCGGCCCTGCGGCATTATCCGCAGCAGTCAGCGCAAGGCAGCGGAATAAAAGCGTTTGCATTTTCGGCAGAAGCCTGGACAGCTCCCTGCTGTTTGCGGCAGAAAAGGTGGACAACTACTTGGGATTGCCCGATTTGAGCGGCGAGGAGCTGCTGAATCATTTTTATGCCCACGCCAGAAAGCAGGGCGTGGAGTTTGTGGAATCGCGCATCAAGCAGATTATGCCGATGGGGGACTATTTTGTCATCAATGCGGATAATCGGTTTATAGAGGCGAAAACGCTGATTTTGGCAATCGGAATCAACAAAAGCAGAGGAATTGCGGGCGAAACGGAATTTCTGGGGAAGGGCGTGAGCTATTGCGCTACCTGCGACGGAATGCTTTATCGTGGCAAGCGTATTGTGGTTGTCGGGGAAAATGCGGAGGGCGAGGCTGAGGCGAACTTCTTGGCGGATGTTTGCGAAAGCGTGACGTATATTCCTTTATATCAGCCTGTGATGTTTTTAAAAGAAAACATACATTTGAAGGAAGAAACACCGCAGGCGGTGCTGGGCGAAGGCGGAAGGGTGACTGCACTGCAAACGGCGGAGGAAGCCATTGCCTGCGACGGCATTTTCTTTGCCAAAAACAGCACAACGCCCGAAAGCCTGCTGTTTGGCTTGGAGACGGATGGCAAGAATATTGTTGTGAATCGCTCGATGGAGACAAACCTGCCGGGTGTGTTTGCGGCAGGGGATTGCACCGGTGCGCCATATCAGATTGCGAAGGCTGTCGGCGAGGGCTTGGTTGCGGCATTGAGTGCTGTCCGATATTTAGACGAAAGTGTCCGAAAATAAGACTTTTGGAGGAATTTTGCGGACAAAAACGGAATAAAACAGAAAGAAACTGTGCTTCAAGAAGTACGGTTTCTTCTTTATTTTGGACTTTTTAAACAATTTGTGAATTTTCAAAAAGATACTTGAATATAAACGGATATGGTGTTAATATATGTATTGTGAATTAGCACTCGGATATAATGAGTGCTAACAGATAGAAAATTATAGGAGGTAATGAAAATGAAACTTGCACCATTAGGAGATAAAGTTGTATTGAAACAGGTAGAGGCACAGGAAACCACAAAATCCGGTATCGTGCTGACAAGTCAGGCGAAGGAAAAGCCCCAAGAGGCAATCGTGGTGGCTGTCGGCCCCGGCGGTATGGTTGGGGATACCAAGGTGGAAATGGTTGTGAAGGAGGGCGACCATGTGCTGTATTCCAAATACGGCGCAATGGAAGTGAAATTTGACGGAGAGGAATATCTGATTATGCGCCAGAATGATATTCTGGCAATCATCAAGGATTGAGACTGATTGATTTTAAAAATGAAAATTCTGATTGGAGGAAAATATCATGGCAAAAGAAATTAAATACAGCACCGATGCCAGAAACGCTATGGCGGCAGGGGTAGACAAATTGGCGAATACAGTAAAGGTAACACTGGGGCCTAAGGGCAGAAATGTGGTTTTGGACAGAAAATTCACTTCTCCCCTGATTACAAATGACGGCGTTACCATTGCAAAGGATATCGAGCTGGAGGACCCCTATGAAAACATGGGCGCACAGCTTGTGAAAGAGGTTGCAACACAGACAAATGATGTTGCGGGCGACGGCACCACAACCGCAACCGTTCTGGCACAGGCAATGATTCAGGAGGGGTTGAAGAATATTGCGGCAGGCGCAAACCCCATCATTCTGAGAAGAGGGATGCAGAAGGCAACAGAAGCAACAGTTGCGGAAATCAAGGAAATGAGCCAATCCGTTACCACAAGCAAGCACATTGCAAATGTCGCTGCCATTTCCGCAGGCGATGAAGAGGTTGGCGAAATGATTGCAGAGGCCATGGATAAGGTTACCAATGACGGCGTAATTACCATTGAGGAATCCAAGACCATGAAAACAGAGCTGGCACTGGTTGAAGGGATGCAGTTTGACAGAGGCTATCTGTCCGCATATATGTCTACGGATATGGATAAGATGGTAGCGGTTCTGGAGGAGCCCTTGATTCTGATTACAGACAAGAAGATTTCCAACATTCAGGAAATTCTGCCCATTTTGGAGCAGGTGATGCAGACGGGCAGAAAGCTGCTTTTGATTGCAGAGGATGTGGAAAGCGAGGTTCTGGCAACATTGGTTGTGAACAAGCTGCGGAACGTGTTTACCTGCGTTGCGGTAAAGGCACCCGGCTACGGCGAAAGAAGAAAGGCACAGCTTGCGGATATTGCCGCACTGACAGGCGGTCAGGTTATTTCCGAGGAGGTTGGCATTTCCTTGCAGGATGCAACCTTGGATATGCTTGGCTCTGCAAAGACCGTGCGTGTTGAGAAGGAAGCAACCATCATTGCAGACGGTGCAGGCGACAAGGCTGCGATTGATGCACGGATTGCACAAATCAGAAAGGGCATGGAGGAAACCGATTCCGAATTTGACAAGGAAAAATATCAGGAAAGACTGGCAAAGCTTTCCGGTGGTGTGGCTGTCATCAAGGTTGGTGCAGCAACAGAAACAGAAATGAAGGAAAAGAAGCTGCGCATGGAGGATGCACTGGCAGCAACCAAGGCCGCGGTTGAGGAGGGCATTGTTGCCGGCGGCGGCACTGCTTTGGTTCATGCCATTGAGAAGGTGAAAGCGGCTTGCGCAGGGCTGACAGGAGATGAAAAAACAGGTGCGGATATCGTGATTAAGGCACTGGAAGCACCTTTGCGTCAGATTGTGGCAAATGCAGGCTTGGAGGGCTCTGTGATTGTGAACAAGGTGAAGGAGCTGAGCGACAGCATGGGCTTCAATGCACTGACAGAGGAATATGTGGAAATGGTTGAGGCAGGGATTCTGGATCCTGCAAAGGTAACAAGAAGTGCGCTGCAAAATGCAACAAGCGTTGCCTCCACCTTCCTGACAACAGAAGCGGTTGTTGCGGAGCTGCCCGCAAAAAATGCACCCGCAATGCCTGATCCCGGCATGGCAGGTTATATGTAATTTTAAAGGAAAAACAGAAAATGCCTCACTTAAAAGAGTGAGGCATTTGAGGGTGTCGACAAAGTCGACACCTAAGTCGAAATCAGGATTTCGACTTGCTAAGACAGAGGAATAAACAAACGAGTTCCATCAGCTTAAAAGCCTCGAAACTCGCTGTTTTCCTCGTCGGAAATGGAATCCGCAGTCGGCGTAGCAATTTGCTGACAAATCAGCTCAAAGGGCTGCTGCTATGCAGTGCCAGTACTTCCGGCGAGGAAAACAGTGTTGCACGGGGAAGATAGACACTGCCGCATTAGGCGGCTTTGCCATGCAAAGTGCTGACAAGGTTTCAAGGCACTGTTTGGTTAATCGCTTACAAAAACACTCACCTATTCCGGGTGAATGCCTTATCAAAATTTCATTATTTTGTTGCCTGTGACACTTATTCAGAAACGCTTGTGTATCTGCGAAAATGTAATTGCCTGCAATTATACTTTCGCATGGGTATGGGGAGGTAATCCCCATCAAGTCTGCTGCTCATATCAACCAGTGCCCATTGTGTTTTTATTGATTTCAAGGAGTTCTTTGTACTCATTTACAAGGTGATAGAAGGTGCCTTTTTTAAGACCGCTTTTATCCATGAATTCCTTGGCGGTAATTTCACCATTATCCCAGGCAGCGTATAAGCTTTCCCAGTTATCCGGGAAGCTTATTTTTTTTCTCCCTGTAGAAGCTGCAACAGCAGAGCGTATATCAAAGGTTTTATTATCTAATAGGGATGCATATACATCCATGATTACGCTAAGTGATAGCGCATTGGCAGCAGGATTATCAAATATCTGCGTAGCAGGGTAGTCTGCAAATACTGTTTCGATATGGTTGTTTTTGATCCAGGTCAATTCTTTGAATACATCATTTTTGTTGGAACCGATATTGTTGATGGAGCTTATTATAAGTAATCCCTTTTGTTTTTCGATATCGCGTTTTAACTGATTGAAAGCGATATAATCTCTATCGGAATCGGTATACAAATCATAAAATGGTTCATGCCCATGAGAGGCCTTTTCTAAAAGAAATTTGATAAGGCTCATGTCCTCACCTTTTTTCATATATACATATATCTTGTCGGTCACTGTTTTCTCCTCCAGAAAGGTTTCTTTTTGAAGTTGATGCCGCAGTGTTTCTTGATGGCATCAAGCTTAAGGATTGCTTTTCTTCCTACAATCTTACATTCTACATTTGCAGGCAATTCATCATGCAATACGCGTAGCTTTTTCTTTGATTCATTATCATCATAACATGAGAAGTCAATCTCAAGTTCATTCTTTGAGGTATCGATATGAAAGATACTAAAGTTATGCGTATATTCATCCTTTATAATACCAGTAGATTTTTCGCCGATGACAGCGTCGCCCATATAGTCAAACCAGGTAAAGGTATGGAACTCTGCCGGAACAGGAATGTCGAAATCCTGCATTATTTTAATTAGAACATTTGATGATATTTCAAAGATATCCGGAATCCAGTCATCCTTCTCTGCTTCATCATGTTCTTGTAATGCTGCAATAAGGGAATCAACAGAATCAAACATCCTGCGCAGATACTCACAGTAGAGTGCATTGTCGATGTTCTTTCTGATGGTATTGATTTTCTTGCCATTGTAGGCGGCAGCAGTTCTGTCCAAACGATTATCCAGATTTATTACAATGATTCGCTTACTAAGTTCAGGTGCTACATTGTTGATATCATTTGAAAGCATAATAAAGGTTGGATGATTTATTAGCTTTTCTTTGATAAGATTTACATCCATTTTTACTATGTCTTTGGCATATTTCCAGTAGGTTGGTGTAAGCTCATCAATCAGGATAGGACAGCCTTTGACGTCAGCTTTTAGAGATGTCATTGGCTTACTTGAAAAGTAATCCTGTGTGAGAGAATTTAGCTTTTCATTAAACATAAGTGTTCTGGCAAGATTGATAAAACCTGTTTTACCTGCGTCGGAATCACCATAGATTAGCATATACATTGGAAAGAATCTGTCCTCATATCCACATCTATCACCTTCATAGCGTAATCTTGCAATAAATGGTGAAAGGAACATGTAATTGAGAACTTTCCAGTATAGGGTTTTCAGTCTGGTGGTATCCTTGGTAAAAAGGTCAAAGCCATTCATATATTCGATAAGATTCCGGATGTCATTAATTACAGCATCCTTATCCGGATTAAGATTGAAAGGTACTTGATTATATGAAGCAGTGTGAGCGTCATAATCTATTACGAACTGAGGATTGATAAGCTCACGTTCACGCTTCTTGGCATTATCCTTTTTAATGGCATTAAGGATGGTTTTCATATTTTTAAATTCAAAGAGGACAGCGCCATCTTTGGCTGGCTTTAGCTTAATAGCTTTTAATCGTTCTTCCCATTCTTTATCGAGTTTTTCGACATGGAAAGCATATTCTAATTCTTCTTCCGTTTGCATATCATGCAGGACAACTGCATGTTCTTTTTCTACCTTTTTAAAGATTGGTAGCTCCTCGGCATTTTCACCATCTTTCTCGATTGGCACAGCATTCTTGGAAATCTCATCGGTAGAGAATCGAAGCAGGGTTTCGTACTGACCGGCATAAACTTCATAGCATTCCAAATCATCACAAACAGTGACGCACTCGATTTGATCACCTGTCCAGGCACGTTCAGAAAAATTGGCAGAACCGGTTATTGTTCTTACACGACCATCATCAGCTTTAAGAAGATAGACCTTCTGGTGGGATAATAGGTCATTTAATACATAGAAGCGAAACTCATCATTATTTATTCGTTCCTGCAAGTAAGTGTTTTTGCACACATAGTTTGTAGAATATTCCTGCAATGCGAAAAGCTCTGCAGTTCTATGAGTTATCATTTTATCGAAACCAATGATAACTTCACCATGATCGAAGTAATGCATGATTTTTTCAATAAATGAAAGTGCATAGGAGTAGGTGATAACACGTATTTCATTAAAGCCTCTAAAGATATCTTCATAGGTAGAGAGCTCTTGTGAAACGAACTTTACTTTTGTAATAGCAATCTTATCTTCCGGTTCCCTTGCAGAATCTTCTTGTAAGCCGGGAATAGCTTCAAAGATTGACATTTGATTGGAATCATTGTGTTTCAAAAAAAATCAACTCCTTTGTCTAAAAACTAATGTATGTTTTTGAAATATCTAATCAAAATATACATCTGTTCAAAAACGTTGTCAAGATTTTGAACACAAAATACCATCAAGGCAAAATAAAAGTAGTATTCAATCGGCGCATTTACAACGGGATTTTTGCAGAACGCAATATGGGAGTGCCCCGATGATGCTTGATGTCGTGAATCAGCCTTCTGTTTTCCGTCGCAGCCTCAGAAACCTGACGGCTGTATTCGGTTTGCATAGAAAGCTGCCGGATGACCTGCTTGCGTTCTTCCTGAAAAATCAGGCTGTTTCCATAACCCTCTACCACATCGCGCCAGAGGGAATAACCTATGTCTGCTGCTATGAAG
>NZ_CAKQVD010000031.1 GCF_934277605.1 uncultured Anaerotignum sp. | reverse complement strand
TCAGCACTTTGCTTCGCAAAGCCGCCTACGGCGGCGGGGTATATCTTCCCCGTGCATTACTGTTTTCCTCGTCGGAAGTACTGGCACTGCATAGCAGCAGCCCTTTGGGCTGGTTTGTCAGCAAACTGCCACGCCGACTGCGGATTCCATTTGGGAAACTACTTACCGCCCAAGAAGGGGCGGCAGGCAAAGCCTGCTTTGCGTAGCAAAGTAATGAACAGTTTGTTTCCCAAGCCCTTCCGCTGCCTCAAAATTACTTTGTCTACAGTCTGAGGGAGTATCTTGAGATACTCCCCATCTTTTATTTGATAGCTATAGCAAAATGAGAAAATATGTAAATATAGATGTAGATAGACTTTCGCTTGCTTTAGTCTAACAACGTAATTTTTCGGTTATCCATCCAATCCTGCCCGACCGCAATCGTAACATAGTAATCATAGTCCTTTTCGTCGTAATTACCATACACCTTGTGTGCCCAATATCCTTTTTGCATTTTTCCGGGATGAAGCCGATGGCACTGCATTGATAAATACCGTCCTTAACCCATTCCGCAATCCATTCTGATTCCGAGCCAAGACTGTTTACTGCATGAAATTTCTGTCCGATTTACATTTCTTTTTCTCCTTCCGGCAGTTCTGTGAGAAGTTCCCTTCGGTACTTGTAAAAAGTCATTTTACTGATTCCTGCCAGCTTCCATGTATCTTCATTGGATAGTGTACCATGAAAGGACTTGTTGTGTTTCTTAATGATTTCTTTTGCGGCAATGGATTTTTTGGTTGTCAGTTTTGCACCCTTACGCTGTCCAATCTGTTTTCCATGTAGTCTTGCTGTCTCAATCCCTTCCGAGGTTCTTCTGTGCAAATCCTGTACTTCTTTTTCGGATTGTGCAAAGGCTATTTTTATTTGCTCCTTCGCAAGAGACATAAGATATTTGCTTACACCTTCCAGGATGAAGTCAACATTTGTACCGGTCTTTTTCAAATCTGCATCAGATAAGGCCTTTTTAAAGGTATCGGTATTGATATGTGGCTCTTTCAAAAACACCAGGGAAACACCCCTATAATACAATTCTTCATAGGCTTCAAATCCTTCTGCCGCATTCCTGCTCATTCTGGATACACTATCAAAAACGATTGTATCACCATTATGTACCTGAAGATATAGTTTATTCCATTTTTTTCTGTCAAGCGTTGTACCTGTATATTCTTCGGCAACTATAATAGCTGCTGGATAGGCTTCTTTAATATTACGTATCTGCCGTTTAATAGATTGTTTTTTGGTAGAGATTCTGCAATAGCCATATATTTTTCCCATAAGACACTGCTTCCTTTTATCGAATTTAGCGTTCGTTAATTTTATTACTATAATTATATGATGTTCTTTTACAAAATCAAAGACTTTTATTACTTTTTTACGATAGGTTTATTTTGATACCTTTCGTTAATGCTGTCATTGGAATTTAGTATTTGTAATGTGGATAAGCATTTCCATAGAAAAACTTCAAAAAAGATAATTTCAAAAAAACAGCGATATTTTTTCAACATCGCTGTTTTAACGACTCGCATATTTTAAGTAGAACGTCGGTTGTGATATTTGCACCTTTGCTTAATTTTGCAATGGAAGCGGAACTGACGCCGCTTCTTTCAGCAAGATCACGTTTATTCATATTTTTATCAATTAACATTTTCCATAATTTGTTATAGCTGATGCGCATTGTTGTCTCCTTATTTATGGGAATCCCTTTAAATTGGTTATTGATCTTCGGGGTTATATACTTCATTTAAAAAGCCATAGCGACCTTCATTTTTGTTTCTGGAAAAACGAATCACATGGACACTTTTTTCATCACTATCCTCAGGAATGAAAGGCATACGTTTTGATTGCTCGACAATAATTACCTGCCTTTCTTTCGCGTGAGCGATGAGGTATTCGATAAAGTTCTGTTTAATGGTACTGCTTTGTTCTTTGTATTCTGCTTCAGACAGCTGGGTAAGAGAGGAGTCAACTGCATAGAAGCCTGGAGCATATCGGTTTAAATCAATCAAATATCCGCTCATGGCAAGTGTCGTCAGAGTATTCAGGATTCCACAGAATCCACCTCCCATTGAAACAGATTTCTTAAGACCACCAATTTCAATGTCGAAGTTTTCCATATTGGCTCTAACGGAATCGGCACCACCAACCTTTGTATCCTGTAAAATAGATTTTAATTTTTCTTCAAATCCATGAATCAGGTCGTAGCTGTAGTCCTCAAATATATTGTGCTTAGAAGGCTCGGCTGTTTCCTCTGTTTCTTTTTGAAATAACTCGTTTTTATATTGAATTTCATTTTTGCGAATGACGTCCAACTCACTCTTGAGGCGGATGAAATTCAGCTGATATTCCAGTCCGGTTTCGAAGGAAGACAGCTTTTCCTGAAGCTCAGAAATATGTAAATCAACAACAGACTTCTGTTGTGCCAGTTCTTGAATTTTTCCACGGATCTTTTCTTGATGAACATTTATATCATGTTGCGCCAGGCTTAATTCAGCCAGATGTTTTTGAATCTTCTCAAGCTCCGCAGCAGATGCACTGATAAAAGAGGTATCGTGTACACGCACGGTTTCTTCGCCGCATATAGGACATCTTACTTTTCTCTTTGTAGGTTGGATTGTTGATGCACCGTCAACGATAAATCCAATGCGTCGGATATCGGATTGATACTGTTTATGAAGAACAGAGAAATTATAAGCAACCGTTTTTGCTTCGGACAATTTTCCATTCCATTCATAAATCTCGGACATCAATTGCTGGCTTTCTTTAGTTGCGGAGTTTATTTCTTTTTGCAACTCAGCAATCTCTTTACGCACTTGTTCAACACTGGCCTCGGGATCAACGATATTAGATGATATGAGCATTTCATTTATTTCATCCTGTCGATTGGAAGCCTCCCGAAGCTTATCTTGGATGTAGCTGATCAGCGCTTTTTTCTTTGCTTCGCTGATTTTGGGATCTTCATCCTGAAGAAGATTATTTGCATCTTGCCCGGTTAGAAGGAATAGAAGTACGGCTGCAGAAGCAGTAGGCCCCATGCTTCCAGGAGCCAGCAGAGCAGAGCTTTCTCTTGCAACATCTCCTTGCTTCAGGAAAAACAAGTGGAGCATGCTTCTCCATGTCAAAGCCTGTGTTTTAGAGCCTGTTTCTGCGGAACGTACAGAATGAGGTTCATCAATGCCAAGTAAATGTAAGAAAATAGTGTTGATATTTTTCTTAGCGGTATGGCCTACGCTGTACTTGCCGTGTTCAACAGTTGGATCAGAGCCACTAACAGTAATTTTGGATTCACCTATTTTTCTTTCAAGAATCACCGTTCCGTTTGCGGTGGCAAGTTGAAGAGTAATCCATTCATATCCATTGTTGTTATCAACGATTTTAGAAGGTTTGTTTTTCTTCGGTGTAAAGCCAAACATATAGTCCAGGCAATCCATTACGAGGCTCTTGCCAGTATTTGAAGGGCCGAGAATGAAATTTAAACCTGGCTTGAAATCAATAACAGAGGTATGATGCCCACCACCAGACACCATCAGTTTTTCAATATAGAATCTATTCATGCGTGACCTCCTTTAGCGATTTTACGGTGAGGTTATTAATTGCATTTAACATGGCAGTAGTATCTGCATAGTTGAAAGCGGAAAATACTGTTTTCACAGCCAAACAGTATTCTTCGGAATAACTGCTGTGAAGTTGTTTACATACATTCTTTCCGGCAGCAGTAATAGCGTATTCATATCCCTTAGATGTGGAAGTCAAATGAACATATTCATCTAATATCAGATCTCTTAAGGCTGCTTGTATTGGTTGTTTTCTTGCCGGAAATTCACTAAAACGATAATTGCTATATCCATGCAGATTTTCATCCAATAGTCCAAAATCAGCGGCATAGACTGCAATAAAATCAATCATGCCTATTTGCTGCTCATCCAACTGCAGGGGAGATAAGCAATTTAGCATCAGAAGGATACGAAGCGATATTTCAAATGTGGAACCAATGGTCGATTCATTCATTTCCGTTTCCTCCTTTTTATCCATACTAATTTTCCGTCATTGACAAGGTGATGACATACACCCTTTTTGATTTTTCCATTAATCCAATATGGCGAAGCACAGAGTATGTAATTTGAGATAGGCGCATTAACTGCCTGCTCCATAACAGCAAGCATATGTTCATATCCATTTATATGAGTGCGTTTCGCTGTGTCCTTGACACCATCAAGAGTTTCATTTTTTAGAACTTCAAATTGTCCAATCAGCTTATTACCTTTTAATTCCAATACACCGCGACGGATGCTTTCAGCAGCATAGTAATCAATTCGACGATCATCTAAATCTTCTGCATATTCTGGATAGGAGCTTAGATCTTTTTCTGAAAAAGAGTCTAGGCCCTCTGCATCACCATATGCGTTATATAGCTCCTTGATATAGACATGTTCATCTTGAGTTGCTTTCTTTGGCACTGGCACATCCGCCGGGCGAGGGAGCAACTCAATTTTTTTCTGTATATCTTCGATTAATTGCATATCGATTGCAGATTCCTGATCGGCGTGATCGGATTTAGAACCTTTGGAAGCGTCAAGAAAAATACTCGCTAAAAGCTCAGCACACGCAGAATCCGGTTCTTTGGTGTCAATTCCATTCGAATGAAGCCAATCGGCAACATTCTCAAATGAATCAGAGTCATCCATTCGATCACCGAGCCACTGAGTAAATTTGTCTATGTCTCTGTGAGTATAAAGATATTGAGCATTTTGCGGCGAAATTCTACGAGTGCCGTTGATATATCTGCATTTGGTGTCGGCCTTTGCTTGCAGGATTGGGCACGCATCCATTGCCCCATCTTGAATGAAATTTCCGATGAGTTCTGTTAAATATTCACCTTTTGAATTCTTACCGGAAATATACGGTAAAAGACCTGTAGCATATTCAGAAAAGACCATGTTCTGTAGGTACCTCCTGTCTAAATAGTGTTTGTCCGAACTTGTCCGAACCTGTCCGTCCAGTCCGCTTTTGAGAAAAGGCAAATTAGTAGAATGGTAAGTGTAAAGCAGATATGGACGACGAAGGTGGAACACGTAAATTAATCAAAGTGTAAATCCACTTTTTAGAATACCACACTTTAAACTGCAATTCTACATTTTTGTAAAGAAATCGTGCGAACGCATATATAAATTCGCAATTCGTTAAATACTGCTTTACCAACATCAATCTCTTAGTCCGAATAGCGCTTAAGGACGGAGGGAGACATAAGAGTTTTGAACACAGCAATAAAGGCTGTGTTTGGAATGAAGATGCTCCCACCGTTGCTTTCGTGCGCCTTTTTCGGCTATCGGAGCCTGTGGTCATCTTCAACCGCAGGCTCTTTTTGTGTTCCTCCGTACAGCTCGGACGGAAAGGACACAACGCAATGAAGAGCAACGAAACAAAGAAACGCAAGAGCGGGTTCAATCCCAACTGTACCTGTTATCTCACGGCGGACGGCAAGTATTACTGCTACGAGTATTGGGACGATGATGCCAAGCGGATAGTTACGCAGAGGCTTGAGGTCGGCAAAGACCTGTCGCTCGAACTGACCATCATGCTCGATGAGTCCGACCATGACATGGATTTGCAGGAACGCTACGAGGGCGAACTGCGCGATCCCCTGTTTGATGCGAAGGTGAACAGCTACAAGGCTGATCCCGACAACGAGGACGCGGTCGATCCCTGGGACATGATCGCAAACAAGAGCGACAGCCCGGAAGACGCTATGTTCGCCGAACCGGAACAGGAAAATTCCCAGGCGGTGGAAGTCCGCCGTGTCATTGATGAGGATTGCACCGAAGCACAGCAGGAGCTGTTCTATAGCCACTTCGGTGAGGGTACACAGCTTGAGGAGATTCGCCAGACCGAAGCCGAGCAGACAGGCAAGTTGCCGACAGCTCAGGCAATGACCAACCGAAAAAATAAAATCATCGACAAGGTCGCTAAGTCCTTTGGTGTGGAGCGCGTGAAACGCCGCAAATCCGCTAAGCAGGGCTGAGTCATGTGCGTCGGTATTTATAGCGGTCGGAGTCCTCCTGACCGCACCTCTTCGGAGGGTTGAATTTTTCGGCAGTGAGTGAGGAAGGAAATAAATCCATTCTCCAAAGCAATGAAGAACAGAAAAAGGAGGACAGATCCATGAAATTAAAACACAAAGTAAGAATAACCATTGCAGACAAAAACGGTATTAAGCAGGAAGTGCTTGAGAGCACAAGTAGACGCATTCCACAGAGGTTACTTCATTTCCTTTTCGGAGATTTCTGTGAAGTTCTTGTTCTGACACCGGGTGAAACCGTGCAGGGCATTGAGATCAGAGAAATGCGAGGTGATGGAAATGAATAAGAATATTGAACTCTTGATGCCGATTCAGGCAACTCCGTATGAGCATCAGAAAAAAGCATTTGCCTTTGCCTGCTATAAATTCGGAGTATTTGATAACCAACTTAAAAGCCGTGGCACAGCCTTACTTATGGAAATGGGAACTGGGAAAACGATCGTGAGCATAGCTGTTTCTGGCTGCATGTATCAATACGGAAAGATCAACCGTGTGTTGGTGGTTGCGCCGCTTTCCATCCTTGGGGTATGGGAAGAGGAATTTGCTAAATTTGCAGATTTTCCATATTCGCTGGTCATTCTGAAAGGGACAGTTGCAAAGAAAAAGGAACAGCTCACCAAACTCCCAGAGGAGGGGCTGCAGGTTGTGGTCGTGAATTATGAATCAGCATGGCGGTTAGAAAAAGAACTGTTGGCTTACACTACGGATCTCGTGATTGCGGACGAAGCCCACAAGCTGAAGGAGAATCGCTCGAAGCAGAGCCAGGGAATGCAGCACATTGGTGATAAAGCAAAGTACAAACTGCTTCTCACCGGAACGGTCATTACAAACCGAGAGCTGGATGTCTTTTCACAATATCGATTTCTTAATCCACAGATTTTTGGAACATCATTTTATGCCTTCCGTAATCAATATTTTGATATGGGTGGATATGGCAATCATACACCGATCTTCCGTAAATGGATGACGGATGATTTTCTCAAAAAGCTCCATTCAGTGGCGTTTCGTGTGACAAAGGCAGAGTGCCTGGATCTTCCTGAGATTACGGAAGAAGTCCGCACCGTGGAATTGGAGAAAGAGGCTGCCAAAATCTATGACAGTATCGAATCGGACAGTTATGCGGAAATGGATGAATCCGAGGGGACAACCGCCAACATTCTCACACGAATGCTCCGCTTATCACAGATTACCGGTGGCCATCTGACGGATGATGGTGGTGTGGTGAATGCTGTAAGCAGCGCAAAACTCAATGCACTTTCAGACATCATTGATACGGCGATTGCTGAAGATAAGAAGATCGTAGTCATGGCGCGTTTTGTGCCAGAACTGGATGATATCCAGGAACTTTTGGAAAAGAAAAAGATTGGTTATGCAGTTGTGCGTGGCGGGGTAAAGGACCGCGACAGTGAAATTCATAGATTCCAGTATGACGAAAAGTGCCGTGTGTTTGTAGGACAGATTGCAGCGGCTGGTCTTGGCATCACACTGACTGCAGCGAGCACGATGATTTTTTATTCTCTTGATTATTCCATGTCGAATTTTGAACAGGCAAAGGCACGTATTCATAGGGCTGGTCAGACCGAGAAGTGCCATTATATCTACCTTGTCTGCAAGGATACAGTAGATCGCAAGGTGCTGTATGCCCTCCGTAAGAAAATCAATCTGGCAAAGATGCTGGTCGATGATTATCGAAAAGGTAAAGATCCTTTCAAAAGCTGAGATTCCTAGAGGGGTTGAATTTCTCGGTAGTAAGTGAAAGGAGGTAGTCACCGATGGAAAATACAAAGATTTTTGAAATGGCTGACAGGCTCAAGACACTGCAAGAACAGAAGAAAGACCTGGAAGCAAAGGCCAAGGCACTGGGGGCAGAAATCACAGATCTTGATCTGCAACTTTCAGACGCCATGACCGAAGCTGAGCTTGATCGTTTTTCTCGTAACGGTAGCACATTCTACTTAAAGAGCAGATTGTTTGCTTCTCCGGTAGCAGGCCGCAAGGATGAGATGATGCAGGCCCTGAAGGAGAATGGCTATGGCAGCCTTGTTACGGAAACGGTTAATGCAAATACACTCGCTTCCTTTATTAAGGAACAGCGTGTATTAAGGAACAGCGTGTATTAAGGAACAGCGTGAAATTACCGGCGAGGAAATTCCAGGATGGCTCGGCGATACCGTCAGCACTTATGAAAAAGTGTCAGTCGGGATTCGCAAGTCGTAAGTGTGTGAACAGCACTGAAGCATTGCAAAAAAACAAAATTACTACATTTTACAGGAGGACATAGATCATGTCAGAAAAGAATCAGAATGAACTTGCAGTGAACGCAGGGTTCTCGCTGTGCTTGCAAACCAGGACGTATTGAATGAAGCGCTGGTCGATGATTGCCAGGGCCTGGAATTTTCCTTTGACCGTGTGAAGCTGCCTGCTGGTGGCGGTACGGCTTTTGAAATTCCGTCTGCTGATGGAGATGACTCCGAGATGGCAAAGGATATTACCGGAGTCATCGTGTATAACCATCCTGCTTGGGGTATGGATTCAATGTCAACAGCGGTAGTTGAAAATCTCGATGCAAAATGTGTGCTTGCCATGATTCTTGGCGCTGTCCGTGCAGAGAGATTTTGTGATGGAGCATTGCTGGGCTTCTTTGAAAATGGTTCTATTGCACGATGGATTGAAAGACTGAAAGCATTGGACACAGATGGAGAGAATGTCGTTGCAAAGTAGAAGGAGGAAGCTGTGAAGAATCTACCAAAAAGATATGTGAGCGAAGATGCAGTTAAGCATGCTTTAAAGATTGATTCGTTTCGCAACCTATCAAAAGATAAAGTGATGCAATTTGCATCTATGATTCCTTACATGGATAAAGATGTTGCCATTGCCATTATAAATCAATTTCCGGTATATGCGGATTTTGGTAAGGCAGCAATAGAACAGTACACGCACGTTTGCACGAATATTCTAGAGAGAAATAAAGAAAGCCAAGCCGCTGTGGTAAAGGGATATCAGACGATTCTGGATGCTCTTTCAAAACGTTTGGAGAAAGAGAATATTTTAGAAGAAGAACGTAAATCCATAACAAGTGACATGATTGAGGCTGCGGATAAAATTGCAGAAGCGGATTTAAATAATAAAAAGTTCTTGGACAGAATTGGC
This sequence comes from uncultured Anaerotignum sp., assembly GCF_934277605.1. Taxonomy (GTDB): domain Bacteria; phylum Bacillota; class Clostridia; order Lachnospirales; family Anaerotignaceae; genus Anaerotignum_A. The sequence goes on along the minus strand of NZ_CAKQVD010000031.1, from coordinate 12,548 downwards.
AACAAGGTTTTGTTCGGTACGCTGGCTGTTGTTGCTGTTGTAGGAGCGGCCATAGGAATAAATTCCTCATTTGGTAATGGGGAGTTGCCAGAGATTGAAGATGGAGAGGACGAGAAGAAAGCGTAAAACACAGAAATTCAGGAAAGGAGGCACTGCCGATGTACGCACAAAAAGCTATCGTTCATAATGCACACACCTTGCACACTGTGCGTAACGTTCATAATGCACACTGTGCCTATCGTTTCAGAGTACAATCGTGTGATTGTATCAATTTTGTAAGGGCAATAGACCCTTGTATGGGTAGCGGACATATTCTTGTATATGCGTTCGATGTGCTTATGGAAATCTACCGTGAAGTGGGATATTCCGACAGAGATGCAGCATTAAGCATTGTGGAAAATAACCTTTACGGGATGGATATTGATAAGCGTGCATATCAGCTGGCGTATTTTGTAGTGATGATGAAAGCGCGCAGCTATAATAGACGGGCATTGACACAGGGTATCTTTAACAACCTTGCTGTATGCGAAGAAAGCAATTCTATTGACAGATTTACATGTGATGGCTTGACGAATGATAAGGAACAAAATAGAATTGGTGAATATTTGGTGGAGGCTTATAAAGATGCACAGGAAATCGGAACTTTGCAGACAATAAATCGAAATGATTATAAGGCATTTGCAGAGTATTTGCTTAACACGAGAAGTGATTCTCAGCAGATGGATATTTTTTCAATTGATTGGTTAAGAGATATACTTCCGCAGATGCTGCAGCTTACAAAACAGGCTGAAATTATGAGTAATAAGTATGCAGTTGTTTGTACCAATCCGCCATATATGAATAAGCTGGAAGGACAGCTAAAGAAATTTGTTGTTGATAATTACAAAGCATATTCCGGCGATTTGTTTAGCGTATTTATTTACCGTAATTTTGATTACTGCAAAGTAGAAGGATACTCTGCTTTTATGACACCGTTCGTATGGATGTTTATTAAAACATATGAGGCTTTGAGAACATATATCATTGATACAAAGGCGATTACTACTTTGGTGCAGATGGAATACTCTGCCTTTGAAGAAGCAACGGTGCCAATTTGCTCATTTGTTTTGAAGAATGGTAAAGCAACGGAGAAAGCATTGTGCTTTAGGTTGTCTGATTTTAAGGGTGGAATGGAAGTTCAGAAGCAAAAGGTGCTTGAGGCACTTGCGGATAAAGACTGTGGGTATTTCTATGAAGCCGACCAGAATAACTTTTTGAAAATTCCAGGCAATCCAGTAGCATACTGGGTTGGAAATCAAGCACTAAAGGCATTTGAAGGTTCTCTTTTGAGCGATTATGGTTATCCTAAACAAGGCTTTGCGACAGGGGACAATAATACATTTTTGAGATTTTGGCAAGAAGTTGATATGACGAAAATTGGTTTTGGAATGGAAAACCGAGAAGTAGCAAATCAATCAGAAAAAAATGGTTTCCAGGCAATAAAGGTGGTTCTTTCAGAAAATGGTATGGAAATAATAACTATTTAGCTAATTGGCAAGCTGATGGAAAAGAAATGACAGAATTTAAAGGGTCAGTAATAAGAAATCCGCAGTATTATTTTAAACAAGGTATAACTTGGAGTTCATTGACAAGCGGTAAATTGTCTATGCGATATAGTCCAAAGGGGTTTCTATTTGAAAGTAAGGGCTCAGTTTGTTTTATGAAAAATAAAGATAATTTATGCTACATATTGGGATTGATGAATACTGAGATTGTAAGCAATAAATAAAATACCTTCCTTTCCTTGTTGATTGTTTCTGCCTGCCAATTTTGTTTTTCATAAAGACCTCCTTACTCTCTACTGCCACTTTTTTCAGATTTTGCACCCAAGAATTTTGAAAAAAGTTTCTCCAGTTATTTTGCTAAGCAAATATGCTTTGCCTATTGTCATTATACTAAGCATAATAGCTTATGCCAATCGGCGTACGCAAAATAAATTAAATAAAATTGTTTAGTATCCTCTTGACTTTCCTAAGCATTTCTGCTACGCTTTTTATAAAGACAACCAACGATTGGAGTTGATGATATGGCGATTGGTGAACGAATTCACTATTTCCGTCTCCTGCGGGGGATGACACAGAAATATCTCGGCATGTCACTGGGCTTCCCGGAGAAGTCTGCTGATGTACGCCTTGCACAGTACGAAACAGGATCAAGAACCCCAAAGGCAGACCTGACCGCTGCTCTGGCTGAGGTGCTGGATGTCTCGCCCCATGCGCTCTCTATTCCGGACATAGACTCCTATGTGGGGTTGATGCACACGCTGTTTACTCTGGAAGACAACTACGGGCTCAAGATCAGCGAGATGGATGGAGAAATCTGCTTGAAGGTCGATGTTCGGAAGAACAAGGACGCTGCCCAGCTGCATGAAATGCTCTGCTCTTGGCAGCAGGCCGCCGCTATGCTGGAGGCGGGCGAGATTTCCAAAGAGGATTACGACAAGTGGCGCTACCACTACCCGGAGTTTGACAAGGCTCAGAACTATGTGAAGGTGCCACCCCAAGACCTCTTTTGACCCTCTCACTTGTAGGCCACGGGAGAGGCTGTTTGTTGCGCAGAATGATAATAAAAAGAAAAAGAGAGCTAACTGACTAATCAAAATCAGTTAGCTCTCTTTTTATGAATAATGAAATTCTGTTGCCAAATCGTTGCCACGCAGGGCATCAAGGATCAAAAAGTCCAGTGTTTACGGGCTTTTTTCGAACCTTGAAATTATTCCCACTCAATCGTGCCTGTGGGCTTCGGTGTCAAATCAAACAGAACACGGTTAACACCCTCTACCTCATGTGTGATACGATTTGTGATGTGCTGCAGCAGTTCAAAAGGAACATTTTCAACAGTTGCAGTCATGGCATCAATCGTATTTACGGCACGAATGATTACGCACCATTCATCAGCACGCTTATTATCCTTCACACCAACGGATTTCAAATCGGGGATAGCTGTGAAATACTGCCAAACCTTACCCTCCAGTCCGTTTTTTGCAAATTCCTCACGCAAAATAGCATCAGATTCACGAACGGCTTCCAATCTATCTCTGGTAATGGCACCCAGACAACGTACACCCAGACCGGGGCCGGGGAAGGGCTGTCTGTAAACCATGCCATCGGGCAGACCTAATGCTTTGCCGCAAGCACGAACCTCATCCTTAAACAGCATTTTCAGAGGCTCAACCAGAGCAAAGTTCAAATCCTCGGGCAGACCACCTACGTTATGATGAGATTTGATAACCTTTACTGTCTTTGTGCCGGATTCGATAATATCGGGGTAAATAGTACCTTGGCCAAGGAACTCAATGCCTTCCAGCTTTCTTGCTTCCTCTTCAAAAACACGGATAAATTCCGCACCGATGATTTTACGCTTCTGTTCGGGATCGGCAACGCCTGCCAGCTTATCCAAGAAGCGATCAACTGCATCTACATATACCAGGTTTGCATCCATTTCGTCACGGAATACTCTTACAACCTCTTCTGGCTCTCCCTTACGCAAGAGGCCATGGTTTACATGCACGCAGGTAAGCTGTTTCCCAATCGCACGAATCAGCAAAGCCGCAACAACAGAGGAGTCTACGCCGCCGGAAAGTGCGAGCAGAACCTTTTTATCGCCAACCTGACGCTTAATCAATTCAATCTGGTCTGCAATAAAGTTTTCCATGTTCCAGTTTGCTTCCGCCTTACAGGTATCAAATACGAAATTTTTCAGAACCGCCTCTCTTTCTGCAGCATCAGCGGGGAAAGCCGCACCGCCCTTGTGGTCTGCCTTCAAAATGGGAAAGCCTGCACCATATACTGCTTCGGAAGCATCAATTTCTACGCCGTCAACCACACGGTTAGGGCCGCCGTTTAAAATAATACCCTTTACGCCGGGCAGCTTTGCCAGTTCATCTGCAGTAATATCGTGGGGATGAATTTCTGTGTATACACCAAATGCACGAATTTCACGGGCAATTTTGGGGTTTTCTTCACTGCCCAAATCCAGAATCAAAATCATGTCCTGTTTCATATGTACCTCCTAATGCTTATGCGAATGAATGTAACGATTTTTTCTATGATACTTTATTTTACCATAGCAGAAAGAATCAGAAAATAGAAAATCAACAAATTTTTGAAAAAATTAACTTATTTTGCCGCCTTTACCGCTCTGATTACGGCCTGCTCCGTTACTTTTGCTGCCAAAATGCCAACAGTATCGACGGGATTTTCAGGGAATTCCAATTCTCCTGTGGAAAGGCAGAAAAGGGTGTCCCCGTCCAAAGTGGTGTGAATGGGGTGGATACAGCGTGCCAAGCCATCATGCGCCATGCCTGCAACCTTTGTTGCCTGTGCCTTTGTCAGCTTCACATTTGTTGCAATGACACCGATGGTTGTATTTTTTCCGTTGAAGGAAAGAGAGGACGCCATTTGCAAAACGCCATCCTCTGTGGAAAGGAAGCTGCCGTCATCATCCTTTGTGCCGGCGATGATTTTGCCGTTTTCATAAACATCCCCAAAGGCATTGACTGCAATCAGCGCAGCAACACGAATGCCGTTTTCTGTTGCCTCTGCCCAAGAGCCGATGCCGCTGTTTGTGCAATGCTCCATGCCACGCAGCTTGCCGACGGTTGCACCACAGCCTGCGCCGTAATCGCCTTCCATGAGAACAGAAGCAGATGCGTTTTCACAAGCCTGTCTGCCCATGGCTTTATCGGGACGGGTAAAGGCATCCCCATAGCCCAAATCAAACAATACGGCAGAAGGCACGATGGGAACCTTTGTCACGCCGACATCAAAGCCGATATTTTTTTCCTCCAGCCAATCCATTACGCCGCCGGCGGCCTCCAAGCCGAAGGCAGAGCCGCCAGAAAGCACCACAGCCTGCACCTGTTCCATTGCATTGATGGGGTGCAAAAGATCGGTTTCTCTTGTGCCGGGAGCAGCTCCACGCACATCCACGCCGCAAACGGCACCGTTTTCTGCCAAAATGACCGTTACACCTGTTTTTGCCGTTTGGTTTTCTGCCTGCCCGACCTTTAATCCCTTAATATCCAGAATATTTCTTTTCAGCTCCATGGGTTATTCCGCCTCCTATTTCGTCTTTTATTCTAATTTTAGACCTTTTGCCTATGGTTGTAAACAAAAATCGTTTCTTCTCCTTAGCTAAAGGCCCTGCGGACATGCACCGAGGATTTTGTCCGTTGATATGATAAGGATAAAGATATTTTTTGGAGGGAATGCCATGGGAACATATCTGGTACGGGGTGGGAAACGGATAGAAGGGGAATTTTCTGTGCGTGGCAGTAAAAATGCCGCATTGCCGATTTTGGCGGCGTGTCTTTTGGCAGAGGATGAGGTGGTTTTGGAAAATCTCCCCCACATTAGAGATGTTTCCCAAACATTAGACATTCTTAAGGAATTGGGCTGTGCGGTTTCTGTATCGGGACGGACTGCGGTCATAGACAGCCGCAGTCTGAAAACAGGAGAGCTTTGCAATGAAGCCGTGCGAAAAATGCGTTCCTCCATACTGCTTCTGGGGGCGCTTTTGGGCAGGGAGGGGCAAGGGAAAATTGCATATCCGGGTGGCTGTGCCATTGGGAAACGCCCGATAGATTTGCATTTATCCGCCTTTCGCGCAATGGGCGTGACGGTTGCAGAGGAGACGGAACTGATTGATTGTAAAGCGGAGCGGATACAGGGCTGTCGGATAGATTTTCCGTTTTCAAGCGTCGGCGCAACGGAGAATATTCTGCTTTTGGCGGTGCGGGCAGAGGGTGTGACAGTGATTCACAATGCCGCCAGAGAGCCTGAAATTGTGGCACTGGTGCGTTTTCTGCGTGCCATGGGCGGAGAAATTTACGGCGAGGGAACAAGCACCCTTTTGATAGAAGGGGTAGGGCGGCTGCATGGTGCGGTTTTTACCATTCCCGCAGACCGCATTGAAGGCGGCACCTTTCTTTGTGCATCTGCGATGACGGGAGGGGAGATATGCCTGCATGGCTTGGAGCGAGAACAGCTTACGGCAGTTTTGGATAGCCTTTGCAAAACAGGCTGTCGGCTTCGGTGGGAGGGTGCAAATCGTCTTTGGATGTCCCCGCCCAAGCAGCTTTTGTCGAATTTTAACATCATAACAGGGCCGTTTCCCGCTTTTCCGACAGATATGCAGCCTTTACTGATGAGTTTATTGACATTGGCAAACGGACATTGTATGATTAGTGAAACAGTGTTCGAGGCTCGTTTTTCGCAGGCAGAAGGGCTTTGTTGTATGGGTGCGGATATCCGCATTTCCGGCAGGGAGGCATTTGTTTCGGGCGTGAAGGCGCTTCATGGTGCAGAGGTTTTTGCCAAGGATTTGCGCTGCGGTGCGGCACTTTTGTGTGCGGCTTTGGCGGCGGAGGGCGAAAGCGTGGTGCATGGTGCGGAATATGTGGAGCGTGGCTATGAAAAAATCGAGGAGGCATTCTCTTTTCTGGGCGGCGATATTCGGCTGATTTAAGGACACGGAAAGGATATAGTATGTTCCATCGAAAGAAAAGACAACAGAAAAAATCGCAGCAGATTTCGGATTTTGATTTGACGGAGGAAATCGAGTATTATCAGAAAAAACCACAGAGGAAGGGTGTCAATCAGAAGGTTGTGATTGCTTTGGTTCTGGTTGTGGTTGTTTTGGCGTGTGCATTGTTTTCGCCTCTTTTTGCGGTTAAGAAGATTAAGGTGCAGGGTGCAAATCATTTTACCACATCCGCCCTTTGTGAAATGATTGGTCTTTCCAAGGGGGATAATTTGCTTTTATTCGGTAAGAGCAAGGCGGAAAAAACGCTTATGAAAAGCCCTTATATTGCGCAGGCGCAGCTTTCCGCAAGGCTGCCCCACACCATGAAAATCAAGATAACGGAAAGAAAGGTCAGAGGGTATGTGCCTTATATGGGTGCTTACCTTTACATAGACGAGCGGGGGCGTGTGCTTGAGGTGGCTGATAGCTGTAAGGATGCACTGCCTTTGGTCAGGGGGCTGCAGTTTGACAGCTTTACGGAGGGAGAAATTTTGCCCGTAAAAAATACGGAGGCGCTTGATGTGGTGCTGACGATTTCGCAGCTGATGGAGAAATATGAGCTTTTGGATTTGGTTGTGGAAATTGATGTTTCCAAGCCGAAGGACGTTTATGCTTATGTAAATCAGGTGCAGATTCATCTGGGGGACATGACAAACTGTGACATGAAAATTCAGTATATGGAGCAGATTATAAAAAAGATTCCCGAAGAGGACAGAGGCGTTTTGGATTTAAGCACATTGAATAATTCCAAGGCAAATGTGACCTTCCGATATCTCACTTGATTTTCGCACAGGAGCGGTTTTTATCTGCTTGGAGGAGGAGCGGATACCTTAAAATTTCAGATGGATTCCTATTGCTGAATTTTTATTGAAATTTGATTTTTTGCTTGAATAAAAAGCAAAAAGATACTATGATAGAATATAACTGACAAAAACGGAAAAAGGCTTTTGAAAAAAACAAAATTTAGCAGGAAAACTTATTTTTGCTATAGAAATCGGCTTTTTTTTCGTGTATAATAAAGTTGATAATTTTTTGAACGACTTAGGAGGAGATTACAGTATGCTCGAATTAGATATCCCTATGAGTAATATGGCGCAGATTAAAGTAATCGGTGTTGGCGGCGGCGGCAACAATGCTGTAGATAGAATGATTGAAGACGGCTTGGATGGCGTAGAATTTATTTCCATCAATACAGATGGACAGGCTTTGGCAAAATCAAAATCCGCAACAAAAATTCAGATTGGCGAAAAGCTGACAAAGGGCTTGGGCGCAGGCGGCAACCCTGAAATCGGTCAACGCTCCGTTGATGAAACACAGGATGACATTGCGCAGGCCTTGCGTGGCTCCGATATGGTATTTATTACAGCAGGCATGGGCGGCGGCACAGGTACAGGTGCGGCTCCCCGCATTGCGTCTATTTCCAAGGAGCTTGGCATTTTGACAGTCGGCGTTGTAACAAAGCCCTTTAATTTTGAGGGCAAGAAAAGAATGGGCAATGCGGAAAAGGGCATTGCAGAGCTGAAAAAGAATGTTGATACTTTGGTTATTATCCCGAACCAGAGATTGCTTTCCATCATTGATAAGAAAACAACCCTGACAGAAGCCTTCCGCAAGGCAGATGAAATTCTGTTGCAGGGTGTACAGGGTATTGCCGACTTGATTTCCAAGCCCGGTGTTATCAACCTGGACTTTGCCGACGTGAGAACCATCATGGCAAACAGAGGGGTTGCACACATGGGTATCGGCCGTGCAAGCGGCGAAAACAAAGCAGAGGTTGCTGCGAAAATGGCAATCCAGAGTCCTTTGCTGGAAACAACCATCGAGGGTGCAAAGCATATCCTGATTAACTTCAGCGGCGATATGAACCTTGGCTTGATGGAAACAGAGGAAGCTGCAGAGCTGATTAGAGAAGCAATTGATCCCGAAGCAGAAATCATTTTCGGTACAACCTTGAATGAAGAGCTGAACGATGAGGTTGTGGTTACCGTTATCGCAACCGGTCTGGAGGATGAAGCGGCTCATACAGAAGCACCCAGACGCTCCTTTGCGGAAACCATCGCAGCAAGAGGCGAAAGAACGGAAAGAGAAGAGGAACATGTTGCAGTAGAGCAGGAGGATGTTTCCGAGGAATCTGCGCAGGAGGAAGCGCGTCCCGCCGCAAGAAGATTTGCGGATTTGGATTATGATTACGAATCCGAAATCAAAATTCCTGATTTCTTGACAAGAAAGAAATTCTGATATTGCACTTTCTTGGAACCAATGCGGCAAAATCAGTACATAATAAATTTTTTAGACCTCATATTACAGGATTCTGTTCTGTGATATGAGGTCTTTATAATTTTGAGCAACATGAATCGTGAAAAAATTGAAATAAATCACAGTAATTTTTGATAAAATATTTTTTGTTAAGCCGCTCGAAATTTTGTTTTTAATAAAATAAATTTTATTTTATACAGTGTAAGACTATCTTCTGCGGTATGAGGTCTTTATAATTTCAACAACACGAATTGTGAAAAAACGAATAAATCACAGTGATTTTTGATGAAATATTTTTTATTAAATCTCTCGAAATTTTTGTTTTTAATAAAATAAATTTTATTTTTTATGTTGTTCATTCCCAAAGGACTGTTGTTCGTTCCAAACCTATGGCAAAATTCGATAAAGTATTCTATAATAGATAACAGAGGAAAACGGGCGTCCTTCTGATTTCTCTTTCGGATAACATAGAAGAAAAAAAGGGGAGGGTAATTATGAAAGATAGAGAAAAAATCAAAGTGGTGTTGGCAGATAGAGACGGTATTTATTTACAGCGATTGAAACGCTGTCTGGAGCGAAAGAGTGATATGGCAGTTGTAGGTATGGCAGACAATGGTCCCGGGCTGCTGGATTTAATCATACGAACACAGCCGAATGTTCTTTTGATGGATATTCTGCTCGGAGAGAGGGATGGCTTCTGGGTTCTGGAAAACATCAAGAAAAAAGGAATCCAATGTGTCTGCGTCTTTATTTCCGCAATCGACAGTGATAAGCTGGTAAGGCGGGCAATTACCTTGGGTGCAGATTATTATATGGCAAAGCCCATCCAGGGAGAGCTACTGTTGGAACGGATTCATCAGCTTTTGGCACATGAGGCTCCGGTGCAGGAGGATGTGAAGGAAAGCGTGATAGAAAGCGTGGAAAATCCCTTTGAGGATTTGGAAACAGAAATTTCCGTTCTCTTAAGTCGTATGGGAATTTCTGCCAGCATTAAGGGGTATCACTTCATTCGTAAGGCGGTTATGATGGCGGTGGAGGATCAAGATGTTTTGGTTGGCATCACAAAGGGGCTTTATCCCGATATCGCCAAGATGTATAAAACAACGGCAAGTAAGGTGGAAAGAGCCATTCGTCATGCAATCGAAAGTATATGGAAAAAGAATGGGCCACAGGTCTATTTTGAATTGGCAGGCTATATGCCGATAGAAAAGCCGACAAACGGACAATTCATTGCGGCTATGTCGGAATATTTCCGCATTAAAGGGAAAAATAAAACGAAAAAAATCAGTTAATCAAAAAAAGAACGGATGTCATTGCATGATGGTTCGTTCTTTTTTTAGGGAGAAATACACAAAAATTTATTGTAATTCTTGGCATAACATTATAAAATAGGGAATTAGGAAAGATGATATCTGCAAGAGAACAGAAAAGAGGCGGAGGAAATGGATGCGAATACAAAAAAGGTACTGCTGAAGGGGGTATTGACCATGACAGTGGTTGCGGCGGCAGGCTTTTTGCTGTTTAACGGCTTGGGGCGTCACCCCTATACATACGATGAGCTGGAGGGAGCCTTTCGGAAGGAGGCTGCGGAGCAGAAAATCATCGGTACAGGCGAGGAAAGGCTGATTTCCGAACCCTATGGCAACAGCATTACCTTTGCCATGCAGACAGAGGATGGCAAGCAGGCGTGTGCAACCTATGCACGCAGTATGTTTTTTGACAAATATAAGGAGCTTTCCTTTCACTCCGGCGAGCATGATAAGCAGCTTGCAGAGGGCGTTGTTTATGCAGAGGGAAATGATACCATTCGGGGCGACAGCATTACCTATTCTGTCAGCGATGGTGTGATTGCCTATCAGACAACGGTGCAGTTTGGTGATGAAATGGGGATTCGGTTCAGCGATGAAGTGAAGCCGATTATGTATTTAAAATTTATGGTAATTTGCTTGGCGGCAATGGGTATCTTCGGTGTACGCATTTTCTTAAGCAAGCGACAGGCGTAAATACAAAAGAAAAGAAAAAAGGATGAGGTGAAGCAGAATGGAATTATCTAAAAAAGCAATGAGTATTAAACCTTCTACAACAATGGCAATTTCCTCCAGAGCCGCAGAAATGAAAGCGGAAGGACTGGATGTGGTTTCCTTCGGCGCAGGGGAGCCCGATTTCGATACACCCGCACATATTGCGCAGGCCGGCATTGATGCCATCCAAAACGGACAGACACGCTATACCCCTGCGGCAGGGACACCCGAGCTGCGACAGGCGGTTTGCGATAAGCTGAAACGGGATAACGGCTTGGATTATCAGCCGGCACAGGTTGTTATCAGCAATGGCGCAAAGCATTCCTTGATGAATACCTTTATGGCAATTTTGCATGAGGGGGATGAAGTGATTATTCCTGCCCCCTTCTGGTTAAGCTATGCGGAGATGGTGCGTATTGCCGGCGGTGTGCCTGTGATTATTTATACCAAAAAGGAAAACGGCTTCATGATGACCAAGGAGGAGCTGGAAAATGCCTATTCTGCAAAAACAAAGGCAGTTGTGCTGACAACACCCTCCAACCCCACAGGGCAGGTGATGAGCAGAGCAGACCTGGAAATGGTGGCAGAATTTGCAGTCAGCCATGATATTCTGGTGGTTTCCGATGAAATTTACGAAAAGCTGATTTACGAGGATGATAAGCAGCACATCAGCATTGCATCCCTTGGGCAGGATATTTATGACAGAACCATCGTCATCAACGGTGTTTCCAAAAGCTACGCTATGACAGGCTGGAGAATCGGCTATGCGGCGGCACCCTTGCCGATTGCAAAGCTGATGGCATCCCTACAGTCCCACATGGCTTCTAACCCCAACGCCATCGCACAGGCGGCAACGGTGGTTGCGCTGAATGGCCCGCAGGATTGTGTGGCAGAAATGTGCGTGGAATTTAAAAAGCGCAGAGATTATATCTATGAAAGAGAGGAAGCCATCCCCGGTATTTCCGCACTCAAGCCCGACGGTGCCTTCTATCTGTTCGTGGATGTTTCCGGACTGTACGGCAAGGCATACGAGGGGCAGAAAATCGAATCGGCGGCGGATTTCGCATCCATTCTTCTGGAAAAGAAATATGTGGCGGTTGTGCCCTGTGCCGATTTCGGCATGCCCGATTATATCCGCCTTTCCTATGCAACGAGCATGGAGCTGATTAAAAAAGGCATGGACAGAATCGAAGAAATGGTAAAGGAATTGAAATAAGAAAACGCAGGCGGTGCATCTTATATCTAAACGATAAAGGGAGTGCCGCCTTTTCTCAGGAGAAAGGGAGCGAGCCAATGAGCTATGAGGTTTTGGAAAGCAGGAAAACCTATGAAGGAAAGATTGTGACGATTACGGTCGATAAGCTGCGGATGCCGGATGGCAGTGAGGCCTATCGCGAAACCGTAATCCGCAAGAAAAATGCCGCAGGCGTGCTTGCGGTGGATACGGTTGGGAGGCTTCTGTTTGTCCGCCAGTATCGGCACCCGTTTCGGGAAATGCTGCTGGAAATCCCTGCCGGCGTGATAGAGGAGGGCGAAAGCGGCGAGGCAGCCGTGCTGCGCGAGCTGGAGGAGGAAACGGGCAAAAGGGCAGGCAGAGCGGAATTTCTCTGCGAGCTGTATCCCTCTGTCGGCTTCTGTACGGAAAAAATTCAGCTTTTCTTCGCCACAGAGCTGACCACAGGCACACAGAAGCTGGATGCGGATGAA
>NZ_CAKQVD010000030.1 GCF_934277605.1 uncultured Anaerotignum sp. | reverse complement strand
TCCTATTGGGTTGGCGGCTCCTATGATGTGGTGATTGAAAAGCCGCGGAGCAAAAAATAAATAGCTTGGAGAGAGGAAGAATTTGCGTGAAACAGCCCCGAATTCTTCTTCTTTTTTATGGAAAAGAGAAAAATAGCTTTCAAAATTGCATATACAATGGTATACTATTATCATCTATACATCTGTAAAAAAATAGCCGAAGGTTTTTAGAATAGGAGGCTGGTCAGTATGGCAGCAAAATTAGAAAACGAATATGGCGTAATCAGCATTGACCGTGAGGTAATTGCACGGATTGCAGGCTATGCGGCAATCGAATGTTATGGCATTGTCGGCATGGCTGCAAAAAACGTGAAGGATGGCTTGGTACAGCTTTTGAAGCTGGAAAGCCTGACAAAAGGAATCAAAATGCGCATTGATGCAAATAAGGTAAGCATTGACCTGCATATCATTGTGGAATACGGTACCAATATTTCCGCCATTGCAGATAATATCATCAGCACCGTAAAATATTCCGTGGAGGAATACACAGGGGTTGAAGTAGAGGATGTAAATATTTTTGTTGACGGCGTAAGAGTCGACAGCTAAGCAAGAGGAGGAAGCATTGGTGAGCAGTACAATGAAATTAAACGGCGTTCGTTTGGGCAGAATGATCATTGCCGGTGCGAACGAGTTGGCATCAAATAAACAATTGGTAGACGCAATGAACGTATTCCCCGTTCCTGATGGGGATACCGGTACAAATATGTCCTTGACCGTTATGGCGGCGGCAAGAGAAGCGGAAAAGAACGGATCTTTACAGGTGGCGGATATCGCAAAGGCGGCATCCGGCGGTGCATTGAGAGGCGCAAGAGGGAACTCCGGCGTAATTACCTCTCAGCTCTTCCGTGGCTTTGCAAAGGCGCTGGAGGGTATGGAGGAAGCAGGTGTTCAGGAATTGGCGACAGCCGCAGAGCAGGCAGTCAAGACAGCCTATAAGGCAGTGATGAAGCCAAAGGAAGGCACCATTTTGACAGTTGCAAGAGGCTGTGCGGAGGCAGCAGTGAAATTGGCAGAGGAAACAGAGGAAATCGAGGTGTTCCTGAAGGGCATTATCGAGGATGGCCACAAGGTTTTGGCGCAGACACCCGAAATGCTGCCTGTGTTAAAGCAGGCGGGCGTTGTGGATGCCGGCGGCAGAGGGCTGCTGTATATTCTGGAGGGCGCACTCAAGCAGATGGGCGGCGATTTGCCCGTTGTGTTGCAGGAGAACCAAAACACAGCGGCACCCGAAATGAATTTTGCATCCTTGGCCTCTGTGGAAAATGAAAGCATTACCTTTGGGTACTGCACAGAGTTTTTCATCAACGTAGACCATGCGGATGAGGGCGTGACAACAGCACTGAAAGCATATCTTGGCACAATCGGGGATTCCATTGTTTGCGTTGCGGATGATGATATCATTAAGATTCATGTGCATACAGACCATCCCGGCTTGGCGATTGAAAAAGCATTGACCATCGGCAGTCTGAGCGGTCTGAAGATTGATAACATGAGAGAACAGCACACAAATAAAATCAATTTTGCCGCAGATGCACCGAAGGCGGAGGCACCCAGGGCAGAGGAGCCCAAGGCGGAGAAGAAGGACATCGGCTTTGTTTCCATTTCCGCAGGGGAGGGGCTGACAAAGATTTTCAAAAACCTCGGTGTAGATGAGGTCATTGAGGGCGGACAGACCATGAACCCCAGCACAGAGGATATTCTCAATGCGGTGGATAAAATCAATGCAGATCATATCTTTATTTTGCCGAACAACAAAAACATCATTTTGGCGGCAGAGCAGGCGGCAAAGCTGAGCGAGGAGAAAAAGCTGCATGTGATTCCTTCCCGTTCCGTTCCAGAAGGCATTAGTGCCATGTTCTGCTATGAGCATGACGCAGATCCCGATGAAATGGAAGCGGCGATGAAGGATGCCATTCAGCAGGTGGATACCGCAACCGTAACCTATGCAGTGCGGGATACCTCCATTGGCGATAAGGAAATCAAGGAGGGTAACATCCTTGGTATGCTGAATGATGAAATTGAGGTTGTCGCAGAGGATGTTATGGAAGGCACAAAGGAATTGTTGCGTGCTGCCATCACAGAGGAAAGCGAAGTCATCAGCATTTATTACGGTGCAGATGCAACAGAGGAGGATGCACAGGAATTGGCTGCGTTTATCGAAGAAAATTATCCTGATTGCGAGGTAGAGGTACAAAGCGGCGGCCAGCCCTTGTATTACTACATCATCTCGGTGGAATAAAACGATACAGAACAAAACGGGGAGATTCTTAGTCGGATTCTCCCTGTTTCTTTATCAAGCGGCAGAAGGGAGGAAGGGCCATGGATGCAGGGATTTCTGTACTGAAGGGAGTCGGCGAGCAAAGAGAAAAAAAGCTGCATAAGCTGGGCATTGCTACCGTGGGGGATTTGCTCACGCATTACCCCAGAGAATATAAGGACAGAAGCCAAATTTTGAAAATTGCAGACCTGCATTTCCCGATGGAGGAGGCGGCTGTCTTTTTGGCGCAAATCAAGGAGGAGGGGCAGAACAGCCGCCATGGCAGGCTCGTTTACACACGCATGAGGGTGTATGATGAAACGGGTGCGGCTTGGGTGGTTTGGTATAATCAGCCCTATATGAAAAACAGCCTGAAAATCGGCGAATGGTATCTCTTTTCCGGAAGGCTGCAAAAAAAATACGGCAGGGTTGAGGTTGCCTCTCCCGAATGTGAGCGCATTGGGGAAAACTTCGCAGGGGGGCGGATTCTCCCCGTTTATCCTTCTGTTGAGGGACTTTCGCAGAAAATGCTCCGCAATCTGATGGAGGAGGCACTCAAGCAAATGGGCGGCGGCTTGCAGGAGGAGCTGCCTCTTTGGCTGAGGAAGGAATATCACTTGGCAGAACGCAATTTTGCGATTGAAAACATCCATTTTCCGAAAACCGAGCAGGGCTTTTATGATGCAAGGCGGCGGCTTGTGTTTGAGGAGCTGTTTTTGCTGCAAACTGCGTTATATCAGCTAAAAAGCACCTTGGAGGACGGTGCCGAGGGGCTGCGGCTGAAAAAGAAAAAGGCACTGAAGGATGCAGAGGCACTGCTGCCCTTTGCTTTGACGGGCGGGCAAAGGCGGGTGCTTGCGGAAATCGAAGGAGACATGAGCACAGGCAAAACGATGAACCGCTTGGTGCAGGGGGATGTCGGCAGCGGCAAAACGGCGGTGGCAATGCTTGCGGCATATTGGACGATTCAAAACGGCTATCAGGTTGCCATGATGGCACCGACGGAGGTTCTGGCAAGGCAGCATGAGGAAAGCTTTCGGAGGATATTTGAGCCGGCGGGCATTGCGGTGGTGCTTTTGACAGGCAGCTTGACTGCGAAGGAAAAACGGGAGCGCTTGGCAAGCATAGCGGCAGGAGAGGCACAAATGATTATCGGCACCCATGCCGTGATTCAAAAGGGTGTGGCATTTCAGCGGCTTGGCTTGGCAATCACGGATGAACAGCACCGCTTTGGTGTGCGCCAGAGAAGCACCTTGGCGGAGAAGGGCGAAAATGTGCATACGCTCGTTATGACGGCAACGCCCATTCCGAGAACCTTGGCACTGATTCTTTATGGGGATTTGGATATTTCTATCATTGATGAGTTGCCGCCCGGCAGGCAGAAAATAGATACCTCTGCGGTGGACAGCAGATATCATCCGCGGATTTATGCCTTTATCGAAAAGCACGTTGCCGCAGGCAGACAGGCGTATGTCATTTGCCCGATGATTGAGGAAAATGAGAAATTAGAGGTGCAGTCCGTCTTGGAATATACGGAGGAATTGGTGGAGGCCTTGCCGCATTGCAGGGTGGCCTGTGTGCATGGAAAAATGAAGGCGAAGGAAAAGCAGGCGGTGATGGATTGCTTTGCGGCAGGCGGGATTGATGTTTTGGTTTCCACAACGGTGATTGAGGTTGGCATCAATGTGCCGAATGCAACCATCATGCTGATTGAAAATGCGGAGCGGTTCGGCTTGGCACAGCTACATCAGCTCAGAGGTCGTGTGGGCAGAGGTGCGGAAAAATCCTATTGCATCTTGGTCAGCGATACGAAAACGAAGATTGCAAGGCAGCGCATGAAAACCATGACCGAATCGGAGGATGGCTTTGTCATTTCCGAGAAGGATTTGCAGCTGCGTGGGCCGGGGGAATTTTTCGGCATCCGTCAGCATGGCTTGCCCGAATTGAAGATTGCAGACCTTTCCCGTGATATGCCGATTTTGAAGGAGGCACAGGCGGCAGCGGCGGCACTTTTGCAAAAGGACAGAAATTTGAAGCTTGCGGAGCATCAGCCGTTAAAAGAGAAAATTGTGGGATATCTGGAAGGAAAATGCCTGGAAATGTGAGATTTTCGTTGTTTTTTCTCTTTTTGGTTGTCAACTGAAAAAAATTTTGTTATACTCTAAACGATATCATGTAGAATTAGGTTTTTTGGGTGGTGCAGACAGTATGCGTGTCATCGCAGGAGCAGCAAAGGGACATCATTTGCAGACCATTGAAGGACTGGCAACCAGACCGACGACGGATCGCTTGAAGGAAACCCTGTTTAATATCATAGCGTTTGATTTGCCAGAGGCAAGCTTTCTGGATTTATTTTCCGGCAGTGGTGCGATTGGGATTGAGGCACTTTCCAGAGGAGCGGCGGAGGCTGTTTTTGTGGAAAATGCAGCAGAATGTCAAAGGGTTATTTTGGCAAACCTTCAGCATACAAAGCTGCAAGAAAAGGCAAGGCTGATGCAGGCGGATGTGCTTTCCGCATTGGACAGGCTGGCGGCGGAAGGAAAAAAATTCGACATTATTTTTATGGATCCACCCTATGAAGCAGAGCTATATACACCGGTGTTGGAGAAAATCGCAGAAAACGGTCTGTTGCACCGGGAGGGCTACCTCATCACAGAGGGCTCCTCTCAAATTGCGTTGACACCGCCAAAGAGCATGAAAATTTTGCGTGAAAAGGTGTACAAGACAACAACCTTGACGTTCTTGTGCATGGAGGAAGAGGTAAAATGAAAAAAGCAATTTATGCAGGCAGCTTTGATCCTGTGACCTTGGGGCACATGGATATTATCGAAAGAGCCGCAAATTTATTTGACTGTCTTGTTGTGGCAGTGTTGGAAAATCCCAATAAAAAATCTCTTTTCACTGTGGAGGAGAGAAAGCATCATTTGGAATTGGCAACAAAACATATTGAAAACGTAGAGGTCGCTTCCTTTCAAGGACTTTTAGTGGATTTTGCGAAGGAAATCGGTGCAAATATCGCAGTCAGAGGGCTGCGCAACACACTGGATTTTTCTGCCGAATATCCGATGTTTCTGATTAACCGCAAGCTGTATGATAAAATCGAAACGGTTTATCTGGCGGCAGATGAGGAGCATTTGGCATTAAGCTCCACAAATGTGAAGGAGGTTGCTGTGTTCGGCGGGGATATCAGCTTTATGGTGCCCGCGGAGATTAAACCTTTTGTGATAGAAAAATATCAGAAGTGAGGGAGAAAGAATGGATTCTGTATTGCAGTTATTAGATGAATTAGAAGACGTTATGGACAGCAGTAAGGCTGTGCCGTTCAGCAGCAAGGTTACTGTGAATAAAGAGGAAATTTATGATATCATCAGCGAAATCCGCATGAAGCTGCCCAATGAGCTGAAGCAGTCCAAGTGGGTGATTGAAGAAAGAAATAAAATTTTGATTGACGCACAGAGAGAAGCGGATGAAATCGTAAAGAATGCGGAGGACCGCATGGTGCGTCTGGTGGATGAAAACGAGGTTACCAAAAAGGCCTATGAGCAGGCGGCGGCAATCATTGATTCCGCAAAGAAAACCTCTAAGGATATGCGTTTGGGCGCAATGGAATATGCGGAAAGCGTGCTTGCGGATGCAGAGGGCAAGCTGAAGGAGCTGAAGTCTGTCGTTTACAGCGAAAGCATTAAGACGGATGATTATTTTGCACAGACCTTGGATGTTTTGGCAGAAAACATTCAGGAGCTGCGTATGGGTAAATAAATCCCCTTATTCTCTGCGGACAAAGGCATAGCCAAGCACCGCAAGGAAAAACAGGAGGGGCAGAAGCCTGAGAAAAGAGAACGAAAAAGAAGTTTCTGTGAGCGGAAAAAACACGGGAACTTCTTTTTGTGTGTATTCCTGAAAAATCGGATAGAGCATAGAAAAAGAAAGACTGCTGAAAAGGGCATGGAGAAGCTTCCCTTTGAGGTAGTCTTTTTTGGATATGGGGACGGCGGCAAGCACCCCGAGGGTTTGCCCCAAAATAGAAAAGCCGCCGAAGGAAACAAGGAAGGCAGTCAAGCCGAGCCGCAGAGGAAGGGCATCGGCGGAGCGGCTCAGAAGGAAGGCACCGTTTGTCATCTCCAAAAGACCGCTCAAAATGCCGCGCAGGCTCTCCGCAGAAAGCGGCAGAAAAAAGAACAGCCGAGAAAGCAGGGAAAAAAGCCCCGCCTCTGTCAGTGCCGCAGAAAGAACGCCGAATAAAATCAGATATCCGCCAATCAGCAAAATGGTTTGCAGGGCATCCGCAACGGAATGGGAAAGCACCTCTGTCAATGCGGCATGGAGAGGCACAGAGGCAATGCGGCAGGCGGAAGGCATCCTTTTTTTGCGAAAACGGAGAAAAAGCCCTGTGCAGACAGCACCCAAAAGGGCGGAAAGCCAGAGCAGATAGCCAAAGGCGGCTGTGCCGAAGAAGCCAACCCCAACCGTTCCGATGAGAAACAGGGGGCCGGGACAGTTGGAAAAAGCGAGCAGGTGCTGTGCATCCGCAAGGGAAAGCTGTTTTTCTTTATAGAGCAGGGCGGTCAGCTTTGCACCCATGGGATAGCCGGAAAGTATGCCGAAGAAAAAAGGGAAGGCGGCAACACCGGGCAGGCGGAACAAGGGCTGCATGAGGGGCTGCAGCAGCTTGCCCATCCGCTGTGCCGCACCAATGCGCAGCAAAATGCCGCAGGCGGCAAGAAACGGAAACAAAGAGGGAAATACCTTTGTCAGCCAAAGCTGTACGCCTTCGGCAGAGGCAGTCAGCAGGGCATCGGGGAAACGCAGCAGGGAATAAATCAAAAAACAGGTGCAGCATTCCAAGAGAAGAACAGGCTTTTTCATAAGAATCCCTCCATCAAAAAAGCCGAGAAACAAAAGGATTTCTGCGGCTTTTCTTGTTTGATTCCATTTTATGCTTGTTTTCCTCAGAGAATGACAAGAGGCTTTGTAAAATCTTGGTTTGGCGCACGATACATCGGGTTCGGATAAGCCAAGGCGTGCAAATCGGTTGCTGTTTTTTCCAGTGCAAGCAGGGCAAGCCCGTCCTCGTTGAGAACGGCGGGCGCTTTTTTCAGATTGGTCAGCACAGGGCATTTTGCCCGCTCCGTCAAATCCGCAAGGATATCGGAATGCTCCTTTCGGAAGCCCAGCACACGCACATAGGGCATTTTGGGAAGGTTCAGGAAATAGGAAACCTCGGATTCCTTGATATCCAGGAGGATGTGCAGCAAAATCCGCTGAATCTTTGTGCGGGTATACCGCTTTGTTTTGATGAAATTCATCACTTCCTCAAAGGAATAGCAGCTGTCAATGGAATGAAGAATCCGATTTTCCAGTCCCTCCGTCACCTCCGCAATTTCTCGCAATTCCTCAATCGAGGTGGTGCGCAGCTTATAATGCAGGGCAGGCATGAGTGCCTCCCAAAAAACAGGTGCAGTCCCGATGGAGAGAGCCTTGTTATAAAAATCATGGGTGTTTTCGGGCAGATGTGCCATGGCATCGGTGCTGCGGTTTTCTTCCAAGGCCTTGCGGACAGCACTTGCGGAGGCATAGCCGTTCAGAAGGGAAAGGCTGTTGTAATCGCCCCGACGGCGAATGGTCATCGGCTCCATGTGGGAGGAATAATAGCTTAATGCCTTCAGATATTCCAGCCCCAAGATGTCATTCGGCTTGGAAAGAATGTCGCTGTTGATTTGGGAAAGGGTTTCCAGCACCCTTGCACGAGCGGCGGGATAGGAAAGCCCCTCTGCAAGCTGCTCCTTCAAAAGCCGCTGAAATTCCTCTGTTTCGTTTGCCAAAATTTTGGCAGCCTCCTGCAGCTCTTGCAGGTTGCCGCTTTCGGAGCCAAAGGCAAGCGTATCCACAATGCCGCTTTCCGTCAGCAGACGCACCGCACCTCTGGCAAAGGCTTCCGCATGGGCGGCGGCAAACAGCACAGGCAGCTCCAGCACCAAATCGGCACCGTTTTTCAGTGCGGCGGCGGTTCTTGTCCATTTATCGAAAACGGCAGGCTCTCCTCTCTGCACAAAGCTGCCGCTCATAATGACAACCACACGGTCGGCCTCGGCCTTTTTTTTGGCTTTTTCAAGCATATAGGCATGTCCCTTATGAAAGGGGTTATATTCGGTTATAATGCCCAGTGTTTTCACGGGAAAGTCTCCTTTCTGATATCCAATCGACAGAAGCTTCTTCTGCCAAAAAAGGAACGCATCATATTTTTTGGGAATAAAATCGTTTTGCAAACAGACAAAGTCGCATTTAAATCAAGTATATCATATTTTTTATAATTTTTTGAAAAAATCGTATGGCAATTTTTTCGATTTAGGTCTATACTTGTGGTAACATGGGCTAAGAAATGGGATTTCTCCATTTTTGTGTGCCGAAGGGTAGGAAGAAGAATCGGATGAAAATTCCGTTGCAATAAAGTAAGAGGATGATAAGGTGGAACGGTTTGTTGAAAATCCGGATTTCTTACAGGAGCTTTTTCTGGAGGAAACATGGAAGAATGTGGATAAGATTGACGGGTTCATTGAATCCAAAGCAAATTTAGAGGAATTTGAGGTAACACAGGAGGAGGTAAACAGCCTGTATCGCACGATGCACAGCGTGAAAGGCTCGGCGGCGATGATGGGCTATCCTGCCATCTCCGAAACGGCGCATGCGGCGGAGGATTTGTTCTCCTATTTGCGAGAGGAGTCCGCACCGGCGCAGGAGGATTTGCGGGCGATTTTGCAGCTTTTGCGTATGGTTTCCGGTTTTTTGAAGCGGGAGCTGCGGCGGCTGGAAACAGAGGATGAGGTAACGGATTTCGGTTGGGCGGTGGTGCGCCGCATTAAGAATTTCCTCGCTCATGTGGACAGTGATAATGAGCCGGAGGGGCCAAGCTATCAGATTGCCTATACGAGAAAGGGGAAAAAGCGGATTCCGTATACGGATTTTGAGGCGCTTTTGCCGCAGATGGATCGGCTGGCAAAGGTAATGGGCAGAGAATTGAAAAAGGAATTTACCGTAAAAATCTCCGGTGCGGATACAGAGGTACCCAGAGATATTTATGATAAAATTTCCATGGCGGTTTTGCAGATGATGAAAAACAGCATGGATCATGGCTTGGAAACCACGGCAGACCGTGAGCAGATGGGAAAAACACCCATCGGGGAGATTTCTGTGGAAATCAGCAAGGCGGCGCAGAGGGTGTTTGTTGCCTTTCGTGATGACGGGCGTGGCCTGAACCGAGATGAGATTTTGCAGAAGGCAAAGGAAAAGGGCCTTTTGAAAAAGCCGGAGGAGGAATATGAGGACAGCGAGATTTACGCCTTTTTGCTGCGTCCCGGCTTTACCACAAAGGCAAGCGCAACCATGTTTTCCGGCAGAGGTGTCGGCTTGGATGTAGTGAATGCGGCGGTGGCGTCCTTGGGCGGCAGTATCCGCATTGAAAGCCGAGAATATATGGGGACGACTTTTTTTATGGAATTTCCCGTGGTGGATGAAATTCATTGAGAAGGAACGCATTTTTTTCAAAAAAAATCGACTTTTTTGGTGGATACCCTTGTATCGAGGGGGCGTTTTGTTTATAATAAAGTAGTTAGGTATGTCCCAATTTGGAATCGGGCTGCCATATAAAAGGAAAAAGAAAAAGGATTTTATAAAAAATAGGAGGTAATACCTGTGGACTTTTTAAGCACAATGAAAGCAAAAGCAAAGGCAGATAAGAAGGTAATCGTTCTGCCCGAGTCCTATGAAAAGAGAAACCTGGAGGCAGCGGCAGAATGCCTGAAGGAAGAACTGGCAGACATCGTTCTGATCGGTAAGAAGGAAAAAATCATGGAAGCTGCCGGCTCCTTTGATGTATCCAAGGCAATTTTCGTAGACCCCGAAACCTACGACAGAATGGACGAAATGGTTGCAGGCCTTGCAGAAGCAAGAAAGAGCAAAGGCATGACACTGGAAGAAGCAAGAAAAATCCTGATGGATGATTCCCTGTTTGTTGCAGTTATGCTGGTTAAGATGGGCGTTGCAGACGGTATGGTTTCCGGCGCAATCCATTCCACAGCAGATACCCTGAGACCTGCACTGCAGATTTTGAAAACAGCACCCGGCACAGAGCTGGTATCCTCTTTCTTCATCATGGTTACAAAGACACCTCAGTATGGCGATGACGGTATCCTGCTGTTCGCTGACTGTGCGCTGAACCAGAACCCCAACCCCGCAGAGCTGGCTTGCATTGCAGGCGATTCCGCAAAATCCTACAACGCATTCATCGGCAAGGAAGCAAGAGTTGCAATGCTGAGCCACTCCACAATGGGCTCCGCAAAGCATGCTGATGTTACAAAGGTTGTAGATGCAGTGAAGATTGCAAAGGAAAAATATCCCGAACTGAAGCTGGATGGCGAAATTCAGCTGGATGCTGCTATCGTGAAGGAGGTTGGCGAGCTGAAGGCACCCAACAGCACAGTTGCAGGCAAGGCAAATGTGCTGGTATTCCCCGATATCGATGCAGGTAACATCGGCTATAAGCTGGTTCAGAGATTCGGTAATGCAGAAGCCTTCGGTCCTATCCTGCAGGGTATTGCAAAGCCCGTAAACGACCTGTCCAGAGGTTGCTCCGCAAACGATATCGTTGCAGTTGTTGCTCTGACAAGCGTACAGGCACAGGTAATGGCTAACAAATAAAAAAGACCTTGGGGGCTTTACCCCCAATCCCCCCAGCAGGAGCTCAGCCCCTGCACCCGATACCGCAGCACCATGTATATGGTGCTGCAACCGGGGGTGATAGGGGAATCATTCCCCTATCAGGGTGTGGGACAGCGTCCCACGGTTTTTAAGAATAAAGGTAAAGGTAAAGATTAAAGGAGAGAAAAAAATGAAAATTCTTGTACTGAACTGCGGCAGCTCTTCCCTGAAGTATCAGCTGATCGACATGGAAACAGAAAACGTACTGGCAAAAGGTCTGTGTGAAAGAATCGGTATCGAAGGCTCCAGGCTGAAACATCAGCCTGCCGGCAAGGATGCAGTTATCTTTGACGATTATCAGGAAAACCACAGCGTATCCGTTAAAATGGTTCTGGATGCACTGACAAACCCCGAATATGGCGTTGTGAAATCCATGAAGGAAATCAACGCAGTTGGCCATCGTGTAGTACACGGCGGTGAATATTTCGCAAACTCCGTAATCATTACACCCGAAGTTATCGAAGCAATCGAAAAATGCTGCGATCTGGCACCTCTGCACAATCCCGCAAACCTGATTGGTATCCACGCTTGTGAAGAAATCATGCCCGGCGTTCCTCAGGTAGCCGTATTCGATACAGCTTTCCATCAGACAATGCCTGAAAGAGCTTATATGTACGCTCTGCCTTACGAATACTATGAAAAATATAAAGTAAGAAGATATGGCTTCCACGGCACATCCCATAGATTCGTTTCCGAAGAAGCTGCAAAAATGATGGACAGACCTTATGACCAGACAAAGACAATCACTTGCCACCTGGGCAACGGTGGTTCCGTTTGTGCAGTAAGAAACGGCAAATCCATTGATACAACCATGGGCTTCACACCTCTGGAAGGTCTGGTAATGGGTACAAGAGCAGGTGACGTTGACGTTGCGGCTATCACCTATATCATGAAGAAGGAAAACCTGACCGTAGACGAAATGGATAATATCCTGAACAAGAAATCCGGCGTACTGGGTATCTCCGGCGTATCCTCTGACTTCCGTGATATCGAAGAAGCAGCAGAACACGGCAATGACAGAGCAGAAACAGCTCTGGACGTATTCGCTTACAAAGTAGCTAAGAGAATCGGCGCTTATGCAGCAGCAATGAACGGCGTTGATGCAATCGTATTCACAGCAGGTCTGGGTGAAAACTCCGCCACAACCAGAAGAGCAATCTGTGATTATCTGGGCTTCCTGGGTGTTCACATTGATTCCTACAATAACTCTCTGAGAGGCAAAGCACTGGAAATTTCTGCTACAGATTCCAGAGTAAGAGTGTTTGTAATCCCTACAAACGAAGAACTGGTTATCGCAAGAGATACAAAGGAATTGCTTGACAAATAAGAGTCGCTTTAGTATAATACTATGGTATGACTATTTAGGGGTGATTTTATGATTATCGAAATGGGATATTTGTTCAATCGAAATAAGGCAACTTTACCGGTGGAACTTGTGGAACAAATTGATGATGCAAAGGGTTATCCCGATGTCGTGGAATTTGTAGAGCCTGTAAAGATTGAGGGAACTCTTAAGAATGAGGATGATGTTTTCGTTCTGGATGCAAAGGGCGAAACAGCAGTGCTGATGGAATGCAGCTGTTGTCTTGCACCAATCAGAAAAGAGCTTTGCTTCGAAATTAAGGAACGTTTTGCTCATACAGGCAGAGAAAACGAAGAGACAGAAACTTTTACGGGAGATCAGATTGATCTTGCGGATTTTGTGAAAAGAGGTATCATTGGAGAACTTCCTATGAAGGTCGTTTGTAGGGAGGACTGCAAGGGGCTCTGTCCTGTCTGCGGCAAGGATCTCAATGAAGGCGATTGCGGCTGCGACCGTACCATTCGTGATCCGAGGTTCGAAAGTTTAAGGGCTCTTTTCAGTGATGATGAGGAGGTGTAGAAATGGCTGTACCCAAAGGTAGAGTCTCTAAATCCAAAAGAGACAAGAGAAAAGCACAGAGCTGGAAGATTGCAACACCCAGCCTGGTAAAATGCAGCAAATGCGGCGAACTGATGGTTCCTCATCAGGTTTGCAAGGCTTGCGGCGCTTACAACAAAAAAACAATCATCAAAGTTGACTAATTCGATTTTGATTGAGGGCGGCCTTTTGGTCGCCCTTTTGTTATAGAGAAAAAAGATTGTTTTTTCCTGCCGAAATAGGTATACTGAAAGAGTATGCACAGAAAGGTGGAAACAGATATGGAGAATAGAATAACAGTAGCTTTGGATGCAATGGGCGGCGATTATGCCCCCGTGGAAACCGTAAAGGGTGCGGTGGATGCAGTCAAGGAGCTGCGTGTGAACATTAAATTGGTCGGCCCGGCAGATGCACTTTCTGCGGAATTGGCAAAATATGAATATGATAAGGAACGAATTGAAATCGTACACGCCTCCGAGGTCATTGGTACGGATGAATCTCCCACAATGGCGATTCGTCGCAAAAAGGATTCCTCCTTGGTGGTTGCGCTCAATTTGGTAAAAAGCGGCGAGGCGGATGCGATTGTTTCCGCAGGCAGCACAGGGGCCCTGCTGACAGGCGCACTTTTGATTGTCGGCCGCCTGCCCGGCGTGGAGCGTCCCGCTTTGGGTACCTGCCTGCCTACAAAAACAGGCTTTACCTTCCTTCTGGACAGCGGTGCCAATGTGGATTGTAAGCCGAAATATTTGGAGCAGTTTGCAAAGATGGGCTCTGTCTATGTAGAAAATGTTTTTGGTATCAAAAACCCGAAGGTTGCATTGGTCAATATCGGTGCGGAAAAGGAAAAGGGCAACGCTCTGACAAAAGAAACCTTTGAGCTGTTGGAGCAGACGGATACTATCCATTTTACAGGGAATATCGAGCCGAGAAACATCCCCTATGGTGAGGCGGATGTCATTGTGTGCGATGGCTTTGTCGGCAATACGATTCTGAAGCTTTCTGAGGGCTTGGCAAAAACCATTTTTGAAATTCTGAAGGGCGAAATCATGCAGGGCTTTTATAAGGTAGGCGCAATGATTTTGAAAACCCCCTTCCGTAATATGAAAAAATTTATGGATTCCGATGAAATCGGCGGTGCACCCTTTATCGGCCTGAAATCTCTGGTTGTTAAGGCACATGGCAGCTCCAATGCAAAGGCATTCAAGAATGCGGTGCGCCAGTGCGTATTGTTTACAGAGGCGGATATTATCGGGAAAATTAAGGATAAAATCTAAAAAAATCGAAGGCTGCGGCTTTGGGAATATTCTTAATTTTCTGTGAATTTTCAAAATTTCCTGCTGACAAAAACAGGGAAATAGAGTATAGTAGGAAAGGAAAAAACAGAGAATATTTGGAGGTAATGAACATGGATGAATCTTTAGTATTGAGTGTAATTGCGGAGCAGCTGGGCGTGCCCGTAGACAGCCTTTCCGCTGAAACAGCCTTTGCTGATTTGAATGCAGACTCTCTGGAGCTGTTCCAGATTATTGTTGCATTGGAAGAAAAATTTGAAATCGAATTTGATAACGATAGAGCAGAAAACATTAAGCTGGTTGGCGATGTATTGGATTATATTGCAGAGCTGGTTGCGGCGAAGGAAGAAGAATAAACATGAACCATCTGAATCTGGAAGAATTTGAACGGAAAATCGCATATACGTTTTCGGATAAAAACCTCTTGGTTCTGGCATTGACGCATAGCTCCTATGCAAACGAAACCAGAAAGGGCAGCCATGAAAACAACGAGCGTCTGGAATTTTTGGGGGATGCCGTGCTGGATATGGTTGTGAGCGAATATATGTATCGCCATTTCCCGAAGATGCCGGAGGGCGAGCTGACAAAGCTGCGTGCGGCTGTGGTCTGCGAAGGCTCCTTGGCGGAGCTTTCCAGAAAGCTTGGCGTGGGACGCTGCCTTCTGCTCGGCAAGGGCGAGGAAAGCACCGGCGGCAGAGAGCGGGATTCCATTCTGGCGGATGCGTTTGAGGCAATCATCGGCGCAATTTGCATGGATGGCGGCATAGAGGCTGTGACAAAATATATCATGGGCTTTATGGAGGAACGCATTGAAAGCACCAAGAGCAACTTCCGTAACTTAGACTGCAAAACACATTTGCAGGAGGTTATTCAAAAGACCAGCAAGGTGCCTTTGAAATATGCCATTGTGGATGAACAGGGCCCCGATCACAATAAGGTTTTTGTGGCAGAGGTTACGCATGAGGGTGCGGTGCTGGGCAAGGGCAGTGGCAAGAGCAAGAAGGAAGCGGAGCAAAATGCCGCCAATGATGCCTTGGAACGTATGAAGCGGGCGAAAAAATAAAGGATGAAAAGAAAGTGACCTCGAAAGGTTAGATGAGAAAATCTGGCTTTTGGAGGTCATTTTTAATGTTATGTTCCCCTATGGAGATGATAAAATAAGGGAAAAGAAGGGAGAGAGGAAAATGAAACAAAAAGGATGGAAGGGGCTTTTGTTGGCCTTGAGTCTGCTGCTTACACTGACAGGCTGTTCGGTTCCGGAGGCAACACAGCAGGGCGCACAGCGAGTGGAGCAGATTGCGGCGGAGGATGTTCTTCTGCGTGTGGATTTTCTGGATGTCGGGCAGGCGGATTGTGCCTTATTAAGCTCGAATGGGCATTATATGGTAATTGATGGAGGCAATAACGGCGATGCCGATAAGATTCTTTCCTATTTAGAGGAGCGTGGGGTGCAAAGGCTGGATGCCGTCGTGGGAACCCATCCGCATGAGGACCACATCGGCTCCTTGGATGCCATCATCAACCATTTTGATGTGGATGCAGTTTATATGCCGAAAATCCTGCACACAAGCAAAACCTTTGAGGACGTATTGGATGCGATTGCAGAGAAGGGCTTGAAAGTCAAATCGCCAAACCCAAAGGATACGATTGATTTCAACGGCTTGGAAATTGAAGTGCTTGGGCCGCAGAAGGAATATAAGGATTTTAATAACAATTCTATCGTGTTGAAGGTAAACGCAGGCGAAACCGCCTTTTTGTTTACGGGGGATGCGGAGGAACCCGCCGAAAAGGATATCCTGCAGGCAGGCGGCAATTTGCGGGCGGATGTGCTGAAGGTAAGCCATCACGGCAGCAGCACCGCAAGCACACAGGCATTTTTGCAGGCCGTTCAGCCACGCTATGCCGTGATCAGCGTTGGGGCGGGCAACAGCTATCATCATCCGGAGGAGGAAGCACTGCAAAGTCTGAAGGGAATCGGCGCAGAAATTTATCGTACCGATTTGCAGGGAGACATTGTCTGCACCACGGATGGAAAAAATATCGCCTTCCATTGCGGCAGCACCACGCAGGAGAAGCCCTCTGTAAAGCAGACAGAACCGGCCACGCAGGAGAAGCCCTCTGTAAAGCAGACAGAGCCGGCCACGCAGGAGAAGCAGACTGTTTATATCGGCAACAAAAAGTCAAAGAAATTCCACACAGAGCGCTGTGCATCCTTGCCGGAGGAGGCAAACCGCATTTATCTTGAGGACAGAGAGGAAGCAATTTCCCTTGGCTATTCGCCCTGCGGCAACTGCAACCCATAAAGGAGGAAGAAAAATGGCTGTGATTTTGGATCGCTTCGAGGGGGACATTGCAGTCCTTCTGGAAGGAACGCAGACAAGAGAGGTGCCGAAAAGCACGCTTTCTAAGGAAATAAAAGAGGGAGATGTTGTTTTTTTGGATATCAATGGCGTTTGGAAGAAAAATGCAGAGGAAACCAAGGAAAGAAAAGCGAAAATTGCAAAAAAAATGGACGCATTATGGGAATAAAAGAGCTTTTTTCGGATGCAGTAAACTGTATCCAAAGAAAATGCCTGCAAAAAGGGGGGATGGAATTTGAACAAGGTTTTTGTATCGGAAATTGCACAAATTTCTGTCTCTGTGAACAAATGCCTTTTCAGAGAGAAATAATGATGAAAAATAGAAAAAACAGTCTAATTTTTGGGCTGTCATTTTGTGCAGATTGACTTAAATGTATACAATGGACGAAAGCATGTATTTATTTTTATACATAGAGATTACGATTTGTCCGCCCTTTTTCTGAATTGACAGGAGGGAGATTCACAGTATAATAAAAAATACATTACTAACTTACAAAAGAGAAAAAGAGTTTCGAGAGTTTCAAAAGAGGAGGGAGCATGTATGAAAAAGACAGGTGCCCAACTGATTCTGGAGGTTCTGCTGGAGCATGGCGTGGATACGGTTTTCGGGTATCCGGGCGGTGCGGCGCTGAATGTATATGATGCGCTGTATGAATATCAGAATCGTATCAAGCACATCTTAACGGCTCATGAACAGGGGGCTTCCCATGCGGCAGATGGCTATGCCAGAGCAACAGGGAAAACAGGTGTTGTTTTTGCAACAAGCGGCCCCGGCGCAACAAATTTGGTAACAGGGATTGCAACAGCTTATATGGACAGCGTTCCCATGGTTGCCATTACAAGCAATGTAACAAATAACCTGATTGGCAGAGACGCCTTTCAGGAGGTATATATTACAGGCATTACAATGCCGATTACAAAGCACAACTTCTTCGTCAACCGTGTGGAGGATTTGGCGGATGCCTTAAGACAGGCGTTCCGCATTGCCCAGAGCGGAAGAAAGGGGCCTGTGCTTGTGGATATCACAAAGGACGTAACAGCGGCAACGGTGGATTATGTGCCGGAAAGACCGCTTGCACTGAAGGAACTGCCGAAGGCGACGGATGCGGAGCTGCAGGAGGTTGCAGATGCAATCAATCGTGCGGAATGTCCCGTTATTTACTGCGGTGGCGGTGCGGCAGCCCGTCAGGTTGAAAAGGAGCTGCACGCATTGATGGAAACCGCCGATATCCCGGCGGCACACACCATGATGGCGGCAGGCTTGGTGCCATATAATGACGAAAGAGCACTTGGCATGGTTGGGATGCACGGCAGTGTGACAGCAAATGAGGCACTGTTCCATGCGGATTTGGTGCTTGCCTTGGGGACACGCTTCAGTGACCGTGTTGCTTTGAATATTGAAAAATTTTCCCCTGATGCAGTGAAAATTCAGGTGGATATCGATGCCTGCGAGGTCAATAAAAATGTACCCGTAGACCAATATATTGTAGGCGATGTGAAGGATTTTCTGGAAAGATTGTTGCCCTTGCTCGAAAAGAGAGAGCATCCTGCTTGGCGCAGCCGGATTGCCGAATGGCAGGCAGAGCAGGAGAAGGTTGCCTATCGTGGCGAGGGGCTGCACCCCGGCAGGCTGATTCGTGATGTCTGCGATATGGTGGATAAGGATACGATTTATGTAACCGATGTCGGTCAGCATCAAATGTGGGCGGCACAATATATTAAGCATAAGCAAACAGGACATTTTCTTTCCAGCGGCGGCTTAGGCACCATGGGCTATGGCTATGGCGCAGCCATCGGCGCACAGGCGGCGTTCCCGGAAAAGAGAGTGGTTCATTTTACGGGAGATGCCTCCTTCCACATGAATCTGAATGAGGCCTGCACAGCAGTGAGCGAGGAAATGCCGATTATCACTGTGATTCTGGATAATCGTGTGCTGGGTATGGTATATCAGTGGCAAACTGTTTTTTACGGCAAGCGCTACGCATATACAACCCCCGAAAGAAAAACCGATTTTGTAAAGATTATCGAAGGCTTTGGCGGCAAGGGCTTCCATGTGAATACAGAGGAGGATTTCAAAAAGGCATTTCAGCAGGCGTTGCAGGAAAAGGGCCCTGTCTGGATTTGCTGTGATATTGACAGAGAAATGAAGGTATTGCCGATGATTCCCAATGGCGGCACCGTAGATGAGATGATTCTGGAATAAGGAGGTGCAGGGGAATGAAAGCAACGATGGATAAAAAAGAAGTCAATAAAACCGTGGTTTGTCTGATGGTGGAAAATCAGCCGAATGTGCTTGCAAGGGTATCCAGTCTGGTTGGCCGCAGAAGCTTTAACATCAGCACGATTACCGCATCCGAAACCAATGTTTCCGGCATCACAAGGATTACCTTGGTGGTCAATGGGGATGATGAAAATGTGCTGTATCAAATCATCGCACAGATTAAAAAGCTGGAAAATGTCAATGAAGCGTATATTTTGTCGGATACCAACAGCCTTTACAGAGAGCTGCTTTTGGTAAAAATCAAAGCAACGCAGAATGAGCGCTCCGCCCTGCATGAAATGACGGAGATTTATCGTGGCAAGGTGGTCGGGCTGAATAAGGAAAGTATGATTATCGAATTGACAGGCTCCCCAAAAAAGATTGACGGCTTTATGAGTATGCTGGAGGATTACGATATTATCGAGGTTTCCCGTACAGGCGTAACAGGCATGGCAAGGGATGCCAGTGAGGAAAAGCATTTAACAGGAATTTAATCCAAATGGGTTAAAAGAATACACACGAAAGATAAGACAAAAAAGGAGAGATTCAAATGATTAACAAGTATTATGATCAGGATTGTAACTTAGGAATGTTGGACGGCAAAACAGTTGCTATCATCGGCTTCGGCAGTCAGGGTCATGCCCATGCCATGAACCTGAAGGAAAGCGGCGTTGATGTTGTTGTTGGCTTAAGACCCGGCTCTCAGCACGTTGCAAAGGCAGAGGCGGCAGGTCTGAAGGTTCTGGATATTGAAGAAGCGGCAGAGGCAGGCAACGTAGTTATGATGCTGGTTCCCGATGAGCTGGCTCCTGCAATTTATAAAAATCAGATTGCAAAGCACATGAAGGAGGGTGATACACTGATGTTCGCCCATGGTTTCAACATTCATTATAGTCAGATTCAGCCTGCGGATTATCTGGATGTTTCCATGGTAGCACCCAAGGGCCCCGGTCATATTGTAAGAAGCCTGTATACACAGGGCAGCGGCGTTCCCTGTCTGATTGCGGTAGAGCAGGATAAATCCGGCAAGGCAAAGGAATTTGCACTGGCCTATGCGGCAGCCATCGGCGCAGGCAGAGCGGGTATTCTGGAAACCACCTTTAAAGAGGAAACAGAAACAGATTTGTTCGGCGAACAGGCAGTTCTGTGTGGCGGTGTTTGCGAGCTGATGACAGCAGGCTTTGAAACACTGGTAGAAGCAGGCTATGAACCCGAAATGGCATATTTTGAATGTATCCATGAAATGAAGCTGATTGTAGATTTGATTTATGAAGGCGGCTTCGATAAGATGAGATATTCCATCTCCAACACAGCAGAATACGGCGACTATGTAACAGGCAAACGTGTCATCACAAAAGAATCCAGAGAAGGCATGAAGCAGGTGTTGGCTGAAATTCAGGATGGTACCTTTGCAAGCACATTCGTTCAGGAAATGAATGCAGGCGGCAAGGCAAAATTCCTGACCTCCCGCAAAAAAGCGGCAGATCATCAGCTGTGCCATGTAGGCAAAGAGCTGAGAGAAATGATGAGCTGGCTGAAAAAATAAGATTGGACAGATTACGGCGAGTCTCTATGTTTAGAGGCTCGCCTTTCTTGCAAAGGAGGAGCTTTCTATGAAACAACTGAGAAGTGCGCAGGTAACGCAGGGCGTGGAAAAGGCACCTGCAAGAAGCCTGTTTTATGCCATGGGCTATACCAAGGAGGAGCTGGACAGACCGCTCATTGGGGTGGTTTCCGCACACAGCGAAATTGTCCCCGGGCATTTCAATCTGGATAAGATTACAGAGGCGGTCAAGGCGGGGGTACGCATGGCAGGCGGCACACCGATTATGATTCCGGCGATTGGCGTTTGTGATGGGATTGCCATGGGGCATTTGGGCATGAAATATAGCCTTGCCAGCCGTGAGCTGATTGCAGATAGCGTAGAAACCATGACAATGGCACACGCACTGGATGGCTTGGTGCTTGTGCCGAATTGCGATAAAATCGTTCCGGGCATGGTAATGGCGGCGGTGCGTATGAATATCCCTGCTGTCGTTTGCTCCGGCGGTGCCATGCTGCCCGGCTTGGTGGATCAGGAGGAGGTCAGCCTGTCCAAGATGTTTGAGGCGGTGGGCGCAAGAAAGGCGAACCTCATTGATGATGCAAAGCTGTTTGAATATGAGACAAACACCTGCCCCGGCTGTGGCTCCTGCGCAGGAATGTATACCGCAAACAGCATGAACTGTCTGTGTGAAGCGGTGGGTATCGCTCTGCCCGGCAACGGCACATTGCCCAATGTTTCCAGTGGGCGTATGCAGCTTGCAAAGCACGCAGGCATGGCAATCATGGAATTGGTGGAAAAGGATATCAAGGCAAGAGATATCATCAACACCAGAAGCATTTATAACGCAGTAGCCTGCGATATGGCATTGGGCTGTTCCTCTAACAGCGTGCTGCATTTGCTTGCGATTGCAAACGAGGCAGGCGTAGATTTGAATATGGATATCTTTAATGAAATTTCCGCAAAGGTGCCGAATCTCTGCCATCTGGCACCCGCAGGCTCCACCCATATCTCCGATTTGAACAGAGCGGGCGGCATTGCCGCAGTGCAGGCAGAGTTGGCGAAAAAGGGTCTGCTGGATTTGGAGGTTATGACAGCCACAGGCAAAACCTTGGGCGAAAATATCGAGGGTGCTTATGTGAAGGATTATGAGCTGATTCGCCCCATCGAGAACCCGTATAGCGAAACAGGCGGCATTGCAGTGCTGTGGGGCAATATCGCAGAGGATGGCTGCGTGGTAAAAAGAAGTGCGGTAGATCCCGAAATGCTGTGCCATACAGGCCCTGCCCGTGTGTTTGACAGCGAGGAGGATGCCATCGCAACGATTTACGCAGGTGGGATTCATCCGGGGGATGTTGTTGTCATCCGCTATGAAGGCCCCAAGGGCGGCCCCGGTATGCGTGAAATGCTGAACCCGACGAGTGCTTTGGCAGGCATGAAGCTGGATAAATGCGTTGCGCTGATTACAGACGGACGCTTTAGCGGCGCAAGCCGTGGTGCCTCCATCGGTCACGTTAGCCCGGAGGCAGCGGCAGGCGGCACCTTCGGTCTGTTGCAGGAGGGCGATATCATCGAAATTGATATCCCGAACCATAAGGTAAATGCAAGGGTAAGCGAAGAAGAATTTGCGGCAAGAAGAGCGGCTTATGTTGCCCCTGCACCGAAGGTAACAACAGGCTGGCTTTCCAGATATGCAAAGCTGGTTTCCTCCGCAAATACAGGTGCGGTAATGAAATGACAAAATAAGCAAAAAGGAAGTACTCTTTGAGGGTGCTTCTTTTTTTGCTTTTTTCGGGTAAGCGGCGAAAAAAGCCTGCAATTATAAGAAAAGCACACCCTTCAGTCGGATTTCTTCAAAAAATTTGCAAAAAAATGAAAAAAACTCTCCTGTAAATTCTCTGCAAAACAGGAGCGGCAGGAGCGAAAACGGCGTTCATCGGGGAGAAAATGTGGGATTCCTCCTGTTTTCCGAAACTCTACCCTTGGGGGATGTATAGCTTGGTATACACCGAAAAAAGGTTGAAAAATTTTTGGAAAAGAGATTGACTCTCCTTTTGCTGTATCAAATATACTTCAGTTAAAGCTAAGGAACACCAAACACTTAGCGGAAAAAACAAATCAATTC
>NZ_CAKQVD010000029.1 GCF_934277605.1 uncultured Anaerotignum sp. | reverse complement strand
CAAGCACAGCGATGATAAATAGATAGAGTGCAGATGCCGCCTTATAACAAAAGACCGATGCAGAGAAGAAACGAATGGCGCCAAGGGAGAGATGGGAAGCCATCATGCCATACACAAACGCATATACCAGGAAAGCAGCGCCCACCCCGTTGCTGATGGCCGCAGGCAGGAAGCCCGGCCTGCATATCCGGTTTTGCAGAACCATGATCAGCCAGGTAACCAGATAGATACAGAACAGTTCCATCGTATACCAGGGGAATATGGGAACCGCAGCCAGCATATGAAGCACAGGATAGGATGACAGGCCGCACATGGCAAGTCCTGCAGCCATAGGGAGAAGGGCTTGCAGGGCCGGAAAAATTGGTCTGCTCTCCAATGGAAAGGTAGCGCATATAGTGGCCTTCATCCCGTATTGCCTCCGGGGTTAAAAGCGCATCGGGATAAAACGCCCAGCCGGATACCAAAAAGCGCATCGGCGACTTTTGATTTTCTATGTGGAATAGGTGCAAGGAAAATGGAATCGGAACGGCGAAGCTCTTGATTTTTCTCCCCAATCTGCTACAATGATAGGGTTAAGAGAGTGTATGATTTGCAAAGGAGAAGCAACGATGG
Source organism: uncultured Anaerotignum sp. (assembly GCF_934277605.1). Taxonomy (GTDB): domain Bacteria; phylum Bacillota; class Clostridia; order Lachnospirales; family Anaerotignaceae; genus Anaerotignum_A. The sequence goes on along the minus strand of NZ_CAKQVD010000029.1, from coordinate 22,728 downwards.
AAGAAATGGTTTTTCAAATCGGGCCTATCCGTCCGCCCAGTGAGGCAAACAGCCTGCTGCTGCGGGTAACGGTAAACTGCCCTTGGAATAGATGTAAATTTTGTATGCTGTATAAAAAATATGATTTCCACACACGTTCCGTTGCGGAGGTGAAAAAGGATATTGACACCATGGCGGAGCTGCGTGACCGTATTTTGCAGTATAAAACAGAGGATGGCTGGGATATTGAGGCAATCAATCGGGAATATCAGACCTTAACCACAGATGACCAGCGTTGGTGCTATCACATGGTGTTCCGTTGGATGACGGAGGGGGACTGCAATTCTATCTTTTTGCAGGATGCCAATACCATGTGTCTGCGTGCGGATTGGCTGGCGGAAATCATCCGCTATGTGCGTGTGAAGCTGCCCGAAATTAAGAGAATTACCTCCTACGGCAGAGCGAACACACTGGCGAAAATTACGCCCGAGGATTATAAAATGCTGAAGGAGGCGGGCTTAGACCGTATCCATTCCGGCTATGAATCTGGTTCGGATAAGGTGCTTGCCTTGATTGAAAAGGGCTGCACACAGCAGGAGCAAATCATCGGCGGCAGAAAGGTGCGTGAGGCGGGGATTGAGCTTTCCATTTACTTTATGCCCGGTGTGGGCGGCAAGGAGCTTTCCGATGACAATGCCATTGAAACGGCAAAGGTAATCAATGCGGTGAACCCGAATTTTGTGCGTCTGCGTACGTTTGTGCTGCGCACCGGCTCTCTGATGGAGGAGGTGCGGGATGCAGGCGGCTGGACAGAGGATACCGATATGAATAAGCTTTTGGAAATCCGCAAGCTGTTGGCACACATTGATCCGACGAAGGCAAACGGCAGAATTACCAGTGACCATATCATCAATCTTTTGCAGGAGGTCAACGGGGACATGGATACCGATCTGCCTTGGATGCTGGAATATATTGATTCCTTCTTGGCTTTGCCCGAATTGGAGCAGAGAAAATATCAGATGGCACGCCGCATGGGCTTCCCTCTGGATTGGAAGCAGCTTTGGCGGATGCGTGAAAGCGACCAAAAAATTGTCGAGGATATGGCGAAAAATATCGTAGATGAAACAGAGTGGGAAAAGAAACTCCATACTTATATGGATCATTATATTTAAGGAGGGGCTGTTATGGGAAAAGAAGCAATTTTCACAGCAATTATTCCTGCAATTTTAATTTTCTTTCTTGTTTTCTTCAATATCAGAAAAATGCAGAAGCAGGCGAAGATTATGAAGATGGAGCATGAAGGGAAATGCGGCGGCGGTTGTGCCGGCTGTGCGCACAGCAAGAGCTGCCATTCCGAAAAGAAGGACGCATAAGAACAAGAAAACCACCTCAAACGGAAAATCCGTAAGAGGTGGCTTTTTTATGCTTGGTTTTTGGTTTGGCTTTCGTGTTCGTTGCGGTAGCGTGTCATCAGGCCATGGAACAGCTCCTCAGCAGTGGGAGGGGTAAAGCTGATGGCATTGGCGCCTGCCTCAACGGTTTGCCGTATGCTTTCCTCGGAAGGTCCACCTGTTGCAATGATGGGCAAATCGGGATAGCGCTCACGCAGAATCCGCACAACCTCCGGTGTGCGTGCGGCGGCAGATACGTTAAAGACGGTTGCGCCTGCTTCCAGACGGGCATCAATATCCGTATTTTCATTTAGAACGGTAACCACAATGGGAATATCAATGACCTGTGCAATTTGCGCAATCACATCGTTGGAGGTGGGGGCGTTGACAACAACCGCCATGGCACCCAATGCCTCCGCATCCTTGGCAAGCATGACTACCCTTGCCCCTGTGGTTGTGCCGCCGCCTACGCCGCAAAAAACAGGCAGGCTGGAGGTGGAAACAATGGCATCTGCAATGATTTGCTGTGGAGTAAAGGGATAAACTGCCAAAACGGCATCTGCGTTGCAGTTGCGGATGATGGCGATATCTGTGGAAAAGATTAAGGACTTAATGCGTCGCCCCATGATGACAATGCCGCTGGCGGCATAAATTTCATTCGGCATGGTTACGATATGGTGACTTCTCAGCTTTGCTTTGACATGAGGAATCTTTTTTTCACGTTCCATTTTTTTGTGATTCATGGCAACACTTCCTTTTTTATTATTTTTTTATTTCAATGAGCGGAATTTCCTATGCTTCTTGTATATTATACAATGGGAGAAAGTGTGCTGTCAATAAAGTGGAAGAAATTGGAAAAGTGCTGCCGCACTTGACAGCAGAACGCTTTTTCATTAAACTGTAAAAAAAGAAGGAGAAATGATGTTTTTTGAAGGAGGATGACTTTGGAGGCTTATATAGGGCTGATACTTTCCGTTTTGCTCAATATTATTCTTTTGGTGCTGCTTGGGAAGTATCGTGTGCAGGAAAATGAAAGAAATGTGACGGAGGAGGAATTCCGTCAAATGCTGGATGACAGCGGAAACAGCGGCACGATTGATGCAAGCGTAAAGGAAATGCTTAACAATATTTTTGAGCTGAGCAACAGCTCGGCAGGGGATATTGCTACCCACAGAACAGATATTGTTGCTGTCCCTGTGGATGCAACCTTGGAGGAAATCAAGAATGTTACGGCAGAGGAAAAGTTTTCTCGTATTGTGGTGTATGATGAGAGCATTGACAATGTTGTCGGGGTGTATCATGTGAAGGATATGGTAAAGTATATCCTTGCGGATGTCACACGAGTGGAGGAGGGACATTTCCACCTGAAAGAAATCCTGATGCAGCCTTATTTTATTCCCTTTTCCAAAAAGGTGGATGAGCTGCTTGCGGAAATGAAGCAGGAGAAGGTGCATTTGGCAATCGTGATTGATGAATACGGCGGCACAGCCGGCATTGTTACCATGGAGGATATCATGGAGGAAATCTTCGGGAATATTTTTGATGAATATGACGAGGAGGAGGAAGAGGATATTACCGAGGTGGCAGAGGGCGTTTACCGCATTGACGGCTCAACCGATTTGCAGGATGTGGAGGAGCGGTTGGGCATTACCTTTGAGGAAAATGAAGATTATGATACCTTGGGCGGCTATCTGATTGGACAGCTGGGACATATCCCCGAGGAAAACGAAGTCATTGAGATGAAGCTTTGCGGCTGGCTGTTCCAAGTGGAGCTGTTCGAGGAAAAGCGTATTCTTAAGGTTTTGGCAACCAAGCTGCCTGAGGAAGTGCAGGAGAGCGGGGAAGACGAGCCTTCCGAGGAGGCATAAAAGAGAAGAAAGAAGCAGGCACGATGGGAGAAATCTTATCGTGTCTTTTTTTGTGCTTGCACAGAAGCTTTTGTCCTGCCATATTCTGAAAAAGAACAGAGTGAGAGGATGGGATTTTATGCCCGATAGGAATTGGTACGAAACGAGTGAGGATTTATTGATGCCCTTGCCCTTAACGGAGGAGGAGGCGAAGGAGAAAACGGATTTTTTGACACAGGAGAGAAAGGAAGCCAATGCCCGCAGATTTCCGAGCATTACACTGCCGAACAACACGAATATTACAGTGATTCCGATGATTCCGGGGATTACGCTTTTTGGCTATATTCGCTTTTTGAATGCAAGCCCTGTGGAAACGAGGGTGGATATTTATGCCAATGGGCGAAAGGTTGCCTCTGATTTACGATATCAGGATTTTACGGAATATATGAAGGCGCTTCCCGGATGGTATCGGATTGCGGTTTATCGTGCAGGGACAATCACAAACCCCTTGGCTGTTCTGCGCTTACAGGTGCGGCCTGCGGGGATTGATACGGTGGCGGTTACAGGCTTGGCGGAGGACCTTTCTGCCACGGCGATTGCGGATAGCCGCCGCAGACTGAACGACAGGCAGGCATACATCCGCTTTGTGCAGCTTTCGCCGACGGCACCTGCCATGGATGTTTATTGGGATGAAAGAATGGTACTTTCCGATTTGCGTTATGGAGATGTCAGCCGCTATCTGACAACGACACCGGGCAAGCACAGCCTTAAGCTGCGGGACAGCAAAACGGGAGAAATCCTTGTGGAGCATCCCAAGGTAAGCCTGAAGGGCGGCAAGGCCTATACCGTTTATGTGGTGGGCAGCCGTGCGGACAGAGCAGGGCTGCAGGTTTTGATTCCGCTTGAGGGAACAACGTATTTGGATTTCGGAAACTGAGAAAAATACCGACTTTTTTCGGAAAAAACCTGTACGAATGACGCATCCTTTGTTATACTATTGTCAAACGCCGCCATGGCGAAAATGTTTTAGTATGACTCATAAAAGGAGAATTATCATGTTAAAAGGGAAAACTGTTGTTTTAGGTGTAACAGGCAGCATTGCTGCGTATAAGATGGCAAATGTGGCAAGCATGCTGGTTAAGCTGGAGGCGGATGTTCATGTGATTATGACGGAAAATGCTTGTCAGTTTATCACTCCCGTTACATTTGAAACATTGACCGGCAATAAATGTATGGTAGATACCTTCGACCGCAATTTTCAGTTCCATGTGGCACACGTTTCCATTGCCAAAAAGGCAGATGTGCTGCTGATTGCGCCTGCCTCCGCAAATGTAATCGGGAAGCTGGCAAACGGCATTGCGGATGATATGCTGACAACAACGGCAATGGCCTGCACCTGCAAGAAAATCATTGCCCCTGCCATGAATACAAATATGTATCACAACCCTGTGCTGCAGGATAATCTGAAAAAGCTGGAGGGATATGGCTTTTCTGTGATTGCACCCGACAAGGGCGTGCTTGCGTGCAGAGATATCGGCGATGGGAAAATGCCCTCCGAGGAGGTTTTGGTGGCACATATCCTGCGTGAGATTGCCTGCAAAAAGGATTTGGTTGGCATGAAGGTGATTGTTACGGCAGGGCCTACACAGGAAAGCGTTGACCCTGTGCGCTATATTACAAACCATTCCACGGGGAAAATGGGCTATGAGCTGGCGAAGGCTGCCATGCTGCGTGGCGCAGAGGTTACACTGGTCAGCGGTGTGACGAATCTGGAGCGTCCGCTTTTTGTGGATTTTGTGCAGGTTAAGAGTGCGGGGGATATGTTTGAGGCAATGAAGTCCCGTTTCTTAGAAAATGACATTATCATTAAGGCGGCTGCGGTTGCGGATTATAAGCCCAAGAATTACAGTGATGAAAAAACAAAGAAAAAAGACGGCGAAATGTCTATCGAATTGGACAGAACACAGGATATTTTGAAATATCTGGGAGAGCATCGCAGAGAGGGGCAGTTCTATTGCGGCTTTTCCATGGAAACCCAGAATATGCTGGAAAATTCCCGTGTGAAGCTCGATAAGAAGAATATTGATATGGTGGTTGCCAATAACCTGAAGGTTGCAGGCAGCGGCTTTGGCACGGATACCAATGTGGTAACCATGATTTCCAAGCAGGAGGAAATTCAGCTTGAATTGCTCACGAAGGAAGAGGTTGCACATAAGATTTTGGATGAAATTTTAAAGCTGAAAGCAATGAAAGGATAAGAAAATGGCTCTGTCGCAAGGATAGCGGCAGGGCTTTTTTTATGAATCTGACAGATTGCATAAAAAAGACAGGAAAATTTTGTTTGCAATAACAACTGTTTTGTGCGAAAAAACGGTCAAAATGAATTGACAGCAGAGAAAGATGATGATACAGTAATAATAGAAATGCGTCATAACGCACGCATTTCCGCCATCGACCTTCGGTGGCGGTTGGTTCGAACCAAGGAGGAAACACATGGATGCAATGAGCAGCAGAATCTCGGAAAACCTGAGACAAATCAGAAAGGAAAAGAAATTGAGCCTGGATAGCATGGCAGAGCTGACGGGAGTGAGCAAGAGCATGCTGGGGCAGATTGAAAGAGGAGAATCCAGCCCGACGGTAGCAACGCTTTGGAAGATTGCGACAGGACTGCATATTTCCTTTACTGCTTTGCTTGAGGGCAGGCAGGCAGAAACGCAAATCATCAAGAAGGAGGAGGTTTCTCCGCTTTTGAGTGATGAAGGGCGTTTTCGGCTGTTTCCCTTTTTTCCTTATGATGCAGAGAGAAGATTTGAAATGTTGAGCATTGAGCTGGAGCCGGGCACTCGCTCGGAATCTGTGCCACATGAGGATGGGACAGAAGAATTTGTGCTTGTTTTTGAAGGCGCACTGCGCTTGAGCGTAGACGGCGTGGAATATGTGGTGCAGGCAGGAAACGGAATTCGTTATCTTGCCAATAAGCCGCATATTTATGAATGTCACGGTATGCAGACCACAAGAATCTGCATGGTTATTTATTATAACAAATAACCGTTATAACGGATTTTTGTGTGCTGCCATCTTAAAAAAGGATAGGTGAATCAAATGAGCGTTACACCCAGAATTGAAAAAATCCGTCAGAATTATATCAATACCAAACCGGCCATCTCCTATGAACGTGCAAGGATCTGGACAGAATCGTTCCAAAGAACAGAGGGGATGCCGGCACAGCTTCGCACCGCACAGGCGTTTTATGATACCTGCAATGAGCTTTGCGTTAATATTTTTGAGGGCGAGCTGATTGTCGGCGCAAGCGGCGAGCATCGCAAATGCGGCATTTTGACACCGGAATTTGCGTGGAAATGGGTGGATGATGAAATGGACAACTTCCCGACTCGTCCGCAGGATCCTTATGAAATGACAGATGAACAGAGAGCCTATATCAGAGAGAATATTTTTCCTTATTGGAAGGGAAAATCTGTGGAGGATGCCTTTTTGGCACGCACCTCTGCGGAAACAAAGAAAATCGGCGTAGATACAGGCTTTTTGGATACGGATTCCAAATGGCGTAACGGTATCGGAGAAATGTCTCCGGATTATGTTGACCAACTGTTTCCAAAGGGCTTTGGCGGTATTAAAAAAGAGGCACAGGCCTATATGGCTGAGCTGAATGAGGCTATCCCCGAGGAGAAGGATAAGCTGATTTTCTACCGTTCGATTGTGCTTGTGTGCGATGGCATTATCCGCTTGGCAAACAGATATGCACAGAAGGCGAAGGACATGGCACAGGAGGAGAAGGATGCAGGCAGAAGGGCAGAGCTTTTGGAGATTGCGGCAATCTGTGAGGTTGTGCCGGAAAACCCTCCGAAATCCTTCCGTGAGGCTCTGCAGTTTACTTGGTTTGTGCAGCTTGGGGGAATTATTTCCGAAAATCCCTTGGCATTGAACCCCGGACGATTCGACCAGTATATGTATCCCTTCTATCAGGCGGATGTGGATGCAGGCAAGATGGATTATGATACAGCCTTGGAATTGGTTGAGTGCCTGTGGCTGAAATACAGCGAATGGGCTTGGACGATTTCCGCAAACACGGCGGATTTCTTTGCAGGCTATACAAATTTTGAAAACCTGACCGTCGGCGGCACAACCAAGGATGGCAGAGATGGGACAAATGCCATTTCTTATATGGCAATTCAAGCCACAAAGGAAACAAAATGCCATCAGCCCACATTGAGCTGCCGTATCCATGCGGATTGTCCGCCTGAATTTATGGAAGCGGTTACCGACCTTGTTTCTACCGGCAGTGGATTCCCTGCAATCCACAGCGACAGAACAGGCTATGAAATGCTGCGCAACCTTGGCTATGCACCGGAGGATGCGAGAGATTGGAACAACTGCGGCTGCGTTGTGCCACATTCCAGAAAGACATTTGAATGGACCTCCTCCTGCAACATCAGCTTTGCGGCGGCGCTTGAGTTTGCACTGAATGAAGGAAAGAGCCGACTGACAGGGGAGCAGGTTGCTCTGCCGGAAAAGAACCCGAAAACCTTTGCCGATTATGCGGAGGTGGAGGAGGCACTGTTAAAGCAGTTCTCTTATATGGTTAAGCATGGGGTTATCAGCCTGCTGACTGCACAGAAAATTCATAAGGAGCAGGCACCCCGTCCGTTCCTGTCCGCCTGCAATGAATATTGCTTGAAGAACGGGAAGGATTTGGTTGACGGCGGTGCAAAATATAACATTGGTCCTGTATTTACAGGGGTTGGGCTTTCTGTTACGGCAAACTCTTTGGCGGTTATCAAAAAACTGGTATTTGAGGAAAAGAGCGTGACATTGTCTGAATTGATTGATGCGCTTGACAACAACTGGGAAGGATATGAGGCTTTGCGTGCGAAGGTGCAGGCAGTGCCGAAATATGGCAATGATGATGATTATGTTGACAGCATTGCCAAAAAGCTGGCAGATTATTTCTACCATGATGTGACATCGTACAAGGATATTTACGGACACCATTTTGTGACAGCATTTATGGGGATTTCCAACTATCTGCCGACGGGCAAGGTGCTTGGTGCGACACCGGATGGCAGAAAGGCGAAGGATCCCATCAACGAGGGTGTTTCCCCTTACACCGGCACAGATACCTCTACCTGCTTGGCGGCACTGCGTTCCTCTGCAAAGCTGAATCACGATATTCACAGCGGCGGTACACTGCTGAATCTCCGCTTGAATCATGATTTGGTTGCCACAAAGAGAGGGCGGGCGAACTTGGGCGCAATGCTCCAGTCCTACTTTGCATTGGGGGCATTCCATGTGCAGTTCAATACAATCTCGAATGAGGTTTTGAAGGATGCACAGGCTCATCCTGAAAATTACAGAGATTTGCTTGTGCGTGTTGCGGGATACAGCACACAGTTTGTCAATTTGTCGAAATCCATGCAGGATTCTATCATGGCAAGAAATGCACATGAGGAATTTTAAGACAAAAAATTGCCGCAGATACGAAAAAAAGTGTCTGCGGCTGTTGATGAAAAGAAGGAAGGGGAATGGCTATGAAGGGTTATCTGATGCAGATGCAGCCGTTTTCCGTTAATGACGGGGATGGGATTCGTACAACCATTTTTCTTGCCGGCTGTCCACTGCATTGCAAATGGTGTGCAAACCCTGAGGGGTTGAGCAAGCAAACGGTGGTTGGATTTTATGCAAGGCAGTGCATTGGCTGTGGTGCTTGTGCGGCGGCTTGTCCCGAAGGAATCGGCATTGACCTGAATGCAGAACGGGAAAAATGCGTTCGCTGCGGTGCTTGTGTGGCGGCTTGTCCGAAGGGGGCAAGAAGGGCTCTCGTTTCTCTGGCGGAGGCAGATGAAATCATTGCGGAGGCGGCAAAGCATCAGCTGTTTTATCGCAATTCCGGCGGTGGCATTACCTTTTCCGGCGGAGAGGCAACGGCACAGCCGGAGCTTTTGGAGTATCTTTCCTCCCGTTTATATGACATGGGCTTTAGCTTGGATATTGAATCCTGTGGGTATTTTGAGTTTGAGAAGGTGCGCAGCTCTTTAGAGCGGATGGATTTGATTTTCATGGATTTGAAGCACATGAATCCGCTTTTGCATCAAAAGTATACGGGCGTTTCCAATGAGAGAATATTGGAAAACATCAAGCGTTTGGCGACGCTATCGGCAAGAGTGGTTATTCGGATTCCGACGATTGAGGGCGTGAATGCAGATGAGGAAAATATCCGAAAAAGCGGCGAATTTGTCAAAAAATATCTGCCGCACGCAGAAATGGAACTTTTGCCATATCATAAATTCGGCTTTGGAAAATATGAGGCATTGGGGATGGAATTGCCTAATGCCGCATTCAAAACACCCACAAAAGAAAAAATGGCTCGCTTGCAGGGGATTTTGCGGGAAATCGGCATTTCCTTGGCAGACTTTAAATGAACAAAAGAAAAAAGACATCCCGTCTTAATGACAGGATGTCAATTTTTTTTGCAAATAAAATTTAGATTTGAACGAATTTCAACTTGGACTTAGGAGAGCTTTGCGATGACTGCATCTGCAAATGCCTCTGTGCTTGCTGTGCCGCCCATATCCTGTGTTAAGGTTTTCCCTTCGGAAATGACAGCGGTTACGGCTTTTTCGATTGCCGCTGCCGCCTTTGCCTCGCCCAGATGTGCAAGCATCAAGGAGGCGGAAAGGATACAAGCGGTGGGGTTGATTTTATGCTGCCCTGCAATATCGGGGGCAGAGCCGTGGATTGGCTCGAAAATTGCGCCATCCTTACCGATATTTGCGCTGGGGGTTAAGCCCAAGCCGCCAACCAAGCCTGCACACAAATCGGAAACGATATCGCCGTAAAGGTTGGGGCAAACCAGAACATCATATTCCTCGGGGTGCATCACCAAACGCATACACATGGCATCGACAATGCTATCTGTAAATTCGATTTGCGGATATTCCTTTGCAATCTCTCTTGCTACATCCAGAAACAGACCATCGGTGCATTTCATAATGTTTGCCTTATGTACGGCAGTGACCTTTTTTCTTCCCTCTCTAACAGCATAATCGAAGGCATAGCGGCAAATACGCTCGCAGCCCTTTCTGGTAATCAGCTTAATGCTTTCCGCAGCATCCTCGCCAACCATGTGTTCAATGCCTGCATACAAGTCCTCTGTGTTTTCACGCACGATGACCAAGTCGATATTATCATATCTGGTAATCACGCCGGGATAGGTTTTGGCGGGGCGCACGTTTGCATACAGGTCAAAGGTTTTGCGCAATGCAACATTTACACTGCGAAAGCCCTTACCGACAGGGGTAGTGATGGGGCCTTTCAGTGCAACGCCGTTTTTGCGGATAGAATCAATGACATGGTCGGGCAGGGGAGTGCCGTATTTTTCAATCATGGCTGCGCCTGCTTCCATTTCGTCCCATTCGATTGCAACGCCGGTTGCCTCCACAACACGCTTCGCTGCCGCAACAACCTCGGGGCCGCTGCCGTCCCCGGGGATTAAGGTTACTTTATGTGCCATATTATTTTGCCTCCTTTGTATAGTTCAGCAGACCGCCTGCCAAAAGAATGTCGCACTGTCTTGCGGAAATGTTCAGTCTGGTGGGGATTTCCTCGCCTGTGCGCACCAAGGTTACCATCACGTTCTGCCCTTCGACTGCGCCCTTTACCTGATCTGCGGCATATTTGATGACAAATTCATCGCCAAGCTGAATGGTATCATAATCCCATTCATTTACGAATACCAAGGGCAGAATCCCGTTATTGATGAGGTTTGCCATGTGGATACGAGCGAAGGATTTTGCGATAACTGCCTTTACGCCAAGCTGCAGGGGTGCCAATGCTGCGTGTTCACGGCTGGAGCCCTGCCCATAGTTCTGCCCTGCGATGATAAAGCCGCCGCCTGCTGCCTTTGCTCTTGCGGGAAATTCGGGATCGCAGGGAGTCAGGCAATAATCTGCCAGATAAGGCACATTGGAGCGGAAGGGCAAAAGCTTTGCATTGGAGGGCATGATGTGGTCTGTGGTAATGTTATCCTCGACTTTAATCAATGCGCCGCCCTTGATTTCCTTGGGTACCTTTGTGTTTTTGGGGAAGGGCTGAATATTGGGGCCTCTGACCACCTTTATACATTCGCCTTCGGGGGCAGGGGGGATAATCAGATTATCATTTACCATGAAATGCTCAGGCATGGAAACCAGAGGAGCATTCCCCAGAGTATGCGGATCTGTCACAACGCCTGCCAGTGCAGATGCAACTGCGGTTTCGGGGCTGACGATATAAACCTGTGCGGATTTTGTGCCGCTTCTGCCTTCAAAGTTTCTGTTGATGGTACGCAGGGAAACTGCATTTGTTGCGGGAGCTTGTCCCATGCCGATGCAGGGACCGCAGCCACATTCCAGAATACGAGCGCCGGCAGAAATGATATCCGCCAAGGCACCGTTTGCCGCAAGCATATTCATAACCTGCTTGGAGCCGGGCGCAATGACAAGGCTGACATCGGGGTGTACGGATTTGCCCTTCAAAAGAGCCGCAACTGTCATCATATCTGTATAGGAGGAGTTGGTGCAGGAGCCGATGGCAACCTGATCCACCTTCAGACCTGCAACCTCCTTCACCTGCTTGATGTTATCGGGGGAGTGGGGGCAGGCAACCAAAGGAACGATTTCATCCAAGGCAATCGTTACTTCTTCATCATAGACTGCATCTGCATCTGCGGAAAGCTCTATCCAATCCTCGCCACGCCCCTGTGCATCAAGGAATTTCTTTGTGACCTCATCGGAGGGGAAAACGGAGGTGGTTGCACCCAATTCCGCACCCATGTTTGTGATGGTTGCTCTTTGGGGAACGGAAAGCGTTTTTACGCCCTCACCTGCATATTCCATCACCTTGCCGACACCGCCCTTTACGGACAGGCGGCGCAGAACCTCAAGAATAACATCCTTTGCGGTTACCCAAGGGGAAAGCTGACCTGTCAGATTGACACGGCAAACCTTGGGCATGGCCAGATAATATGCACCGCCGCCCATGGCTACGGCTACATCCAAGCCGCCTGCACCAATCGCCAGCATACCGATGCCGCCGCCTGTGGGGGTGTGGCTATCGGAGCCGAGGAGTGTTTTGCCGGGCTTGCCGAAGCGTTCCAGATGCACCTGATGGCAAATGCCGTTGCCGGGCTTGGAGAAGTAAATCCCATGCTTGCTGGTTACGGTCTGGATATATTTATGGTCATCTGCATTTTCAAAGCCTGTTTGCAGTGTGTTATGGTCGATATACGCAACGGATTTTTCTGTTTTGACACGAGGAATCCCGATGGCTTCAAATTGCAGATATGCCATGGTGCCTGTGGAATCCTGTGTTAAGGTTTGGTCGATTTTGATGGCAATTTCCTTGCCTGCCACCATTTCGCCGGATACCAAATGCTTTTGAATCAATTTTTCTGTAATATTCATTCCCATATTCTCTTCCTCCTAAGAAAACTGATTGCTGTTTGCCTAAGCTGCGTGCGGGATTACAGGAACCCTGCCCGCTTTGCCAAATCGGGCAAAAGCTCGATTAAGGCTGCTTCCATTTCTTCCTCACTGATAAAGGTCATTCGTCCGCCGCTATACTGCTTATCCACCCATTCCTTCAAAATGGCAGTGCGGATATCATTTTTATCCAGTTTCTCCGCTCCTTCCAGGTGGAGTGTCTGGTTCAGCCAATATGCAACGCCGGCAAGGCCGGAGTTTTTGTTGACCTCAACGCTGAGAGGACGATTGAGGAGCTTTTCTGTATTGAAGATGTTATAAATTTCCTCATCCTTCGCAACGCCGTCAGCGTGAATACCGGCTCTGGTTACATTAAAATCACGGCCGACAAAGGGGGTGCGAGGGGGGATTTTATAGCCTAATTCCTTTTCGTAATACTCTGCGATTTCTGTGATGACGGTGGTATCCATGCCATCCAGTGTTCCTCTCAAAGAGGCATATTCCATGACCATTGCCTCCAGGGGTGTGTTGCCTGTGCGCTCGCCGATGCCCAAAAGAGAGCAGTTGACGGAGGAACAGCCATACAGCCAAGCAGTAGAGGAATTGACAACAGCCTTATAGAAATCGTTATGGCCATGCCATTCCAGCAGCTCGGAGGGAATCTGTGCAAAGTGATTGACACCATAGATGATGCCGCCGACAGAACGGGGCAGGGTGGCACCGGGATAAGGCACGCCATAGCCCATGGTGTCGCAGAAACGGATTTTTACGGGAAGCTGATATTTATCCATCAGCTTTTTCAGCTCTGTTGCAAAGGGAACCACGCAGCCATAAAAATCGGCTCTTGTGACATCCTCAAAATGACAACGGGGTGTGATGCCCATATCCAAAGCCGCCTCTACGATTTCCAGATAGCCGTCAATCGCCTGTTTTCTGGTTTTGTGCAGCTTATTGAAAATGTGATAGTCGGAGCAGGAAACAAGAATCCCACATTCCGGCATGCCCATTTCCTTTACCAGCTTGAAATCCTCCTTTGTGGCACGAATCCACCCTGTAATTTCGGGAAATTCATAGCCCAATTCCCGACAGGCTTCAATCGCTCTGCGGTCATTTTCGCTGTAAAGGAAAAATTCGCACTGCTTGATTTTCCCCTTGGGGCCGCCCAGACGATGCAGCATATCATAGATGGTTGCAATCTGCTTTACGGTATAAGGGGCACGGGACTGCTGTCCGTCTCGGAAGGTGGTATCTGTCAGCCAGATTTCCTCCGGCACGTTCATAGGCACCTGACGATAGTTGAAGGTAACCTTTGGCACTTCATCGTAGCTGTAATTATCACGATAAAGGTTCGGCTCGGGAATATCCTGTAGGCTGTATTTATAGCGTCTTAATTCCAAGAGGTTGGTTTTCTCGTTATAAGTAATCAACGTTCTCACTCCTTCTATCAAGATTTGTTTTTCGTGCAAAAACAAGTGCATTGCACGTTGTTTTATATTTATAGAATATATCAATCATATAGCTATCTGTCAAGAGAAAATGATAAAAAAAGTGAATATATGATAAAATGGCTTAAAATCACTGTTTTTATTGATATTATAAGCTTTTCTAAAAATACATTGAAAATTTTTTCTATAAAAAACGATGAAAATATCTAATATATTAGAATTTGTATTAGAAAGCAATGCGAAAATTCTATAGATAAAGCTTTGGATATTTTATGTTTACGGAAAGGGACGTTGATTTTGCATGGGAAAAGAGAAGGCCTGTGCTGTACTCAAAAAAGATGGGAGGGAAGAAAGGTGCGCCCGAATAAGAAACTGTAAATTCATGTTTTCTTATTGGGATACACCTAATGGGAGGAGGTTTTCAAACAGGTATTTATTTAATGCCGTATCGCTTTTCATAAAAAAACCTCTTTCGTTACAGCGCTGCAAAAACGCCATAATGAAAGAGGTTTTTGGTTACATTAAAAATGCTTGGAAAACAGGATTATTCATCCCAGTTATGATAGGTGTTCTGAACATCGTCATCATCATCCAGCAGCTCCAGAAGCTTTGTCATTTTTTTGATATCCTCATCGGAGGTCAATTCTGTATAGGTCTGGGGAATCATGGTAACCTCGGCACTTGCCATGGGAATACCTGCCTCCTCCAGAGCTTCACGCACTGCGGAAAAATCATCGGGGGCTGTTGTGATTTCATAGCTGTCCTCTTCTGCGGCGAAATCCTCTGCGCCTGCATCCAGAGCAGCCATCATCAGCTCTTCCTCGTCCATTTCAACTTCTTCTTTATCAATCACAATCAGACCTTTTTCGTCGAACATGAAGGATACACAGCCGCTGTTGCCCATGTTGCCGCCGCCCTTTGTGAAAGCGTTTCTTACATTGGCTGCTGCACGGTTTCTGTTATCTGTCAGCACTTCTACAATGACAGCCACACCATTGGGGCCATAGCCTTCGTAGGTTACGTTTTCGTATTCTACGCCTTCTTCGTTGCCGGCTGCTTTTTTGATACTTCTGTCGATGGTATCGTTGGGCATATTGCTTGCCTTGCATTTTGCAATGACATCACGCAGCTTACCGTTTACGGCAGGATCGGGGCCGCCGGATTTTACCGCAACCTGAATTTCTCTGCCCAGCATGGTAAAGATTTTACCCTTTTTTGCATCGTTTTTTTCTTTTTTATGTTTGATATTTGCAAACTTAGAATGTCCTGACATTAGGAACCCTCCTCCTTAAAATTTCACCAAAATAGTTTATCATTATTTTTCGCATAATTCAAGGAAATTCGGACAGAATCCTTATTTTTCACGAATTTCTGCAAAAAATCGGCTTATTCCTGGATATCCTCCTGCTCATAGGGGAAAACCTCTGCCAGAAAATTCTTTTGGCGCAGGGTATCCTCGATTTCATCCAAAATTTCATCATTTTCCGCAGAAACATGATGGAAATGATAGCCGGAGGTGATATTCAAAAGGGGAGTGGATTTTCCGCTTTCCAAGTTTTTCAGAAAGGTCTGCACATCTCTGCGGTTTTTGATTTGCAGGGGGGCGGAGACCTTTCCGTAAATCCGATGGTTGACCATGACATCCAGCACGCAGCCGCCCAAATCGACGATGGTTGTCAACTCCTCGGCGGCGGAGGCTGCATCGTGGCGCACCTTAAACAGCCGCACATGCTTCGCAGGCTCCTCCAAGAGATAGCCTCTGGAGGTGGCAAGGATGGAATAGCCCTCTGTACGCAAAAGCGCAATATCCTGCACAATGACCTGACGGCTTACCCCTGTGGCACTGCCCAAGGCACCGCCGGAAAGGGGAGAAGAGGATTCCCGCATCAGATTTAATATTTTTTTACGTCTTTCTGTGCCAGTCATTTTTCAATCACTCCTGCTTATTCAACTGCGTGGAGATTTTTCAGGCTGATATCCAAAATGGGTGCGGAATGGGTTAAGGCACCGCTGGATACATAATCTACCCCCAGCGCAGTGATGGTTTTGATATTTTCGATTGTCATGTTGCCGGAGCATTCCGTTTCCGCTCTGCCGTCGATAATGCGGATGGCCTCTGCCATTTCCTCCGGTGTCATATTATCGAGCATGATGATATCTGCGCCTGCCTCCACTGCTTCACGCACCATATCCAAGGTTTCTGTTTCCACCTCGATTTTACGCACGAAGGGTGCGTAAGCCTTTGCTGCGGCAACCGCTTCCTTTACGCCGCCTGCCGCACCGATGTGGTTATCCTTCAGCATTACACCATCGGAAAGGTTATAACGATGATTGGAGCCGCCGCCGATCCGCACGGCATATTTTTCAAACACTCTCATGCAGGGAGTGGTTTTTCTGGTATCCAAGAGGGTTGTTTTTGTGCCGGCAAGCAGCTTTGCAACTGCATTGGTATAGGTTGCAATGCCGCTCATGCGCTGCAAATAATTGAGGGCGGTGCGTTCGCCGGAAAGCAGAACACGAATGTCACCGGTTACGGTTGCCATGAGCTGTCCTTTTTTCACGGCATCGCCGTCTGCAACGTGAAATTCTACGGTTGTGGCGGTGTCTAACAGGTGGAATACACGTTCAAACACGCCCAGACCTGCAATAATGCCGTCCTCCTTGCAGATTAACTGCACCTCTCCCTTTTGATACTGCGGCATGACTGCATTGGTGGAAACATCCTCGCTGTTGATGTCCTCCTCCAATGCCATGCGGATATATTTATCTGCTACAACTTGCATGGTAATGGGGTTCATTTTAATCCTTCCTTTCCTGCGATGTGGTGGGCTGCTCTTTCTGCGAAAACAAGGCTTTCCAGAAGGCTGTTGCTTGCCAATCTGTTTTTGCCATGCACGCCGTTGCAGCTTGTTTCGCCAACGGCATACAAATGCTCCATGGTTGTTTTGGAATCACTGTCTACATGGATGCCGCCCATAAAATAATGCTGTGCGGGCACAACGGGCGCAGGCTCCTTCTTGATATCATAGCCCGCCTCCAGACAGGTCTGATAGATATTCGGGAAATGGTTTTCGATATCCTCCGCAGGAACGGGCGCAAAGGAAAGCCAAACGTGCTTGGTGCCTTCCTTTTCCATTTCCGCATGAATGGCTTGGGAAACCTTATCCCTGGGCAGAAGCTCATTGACAAAGCGTTCCCCCTTGCTGTTGAGCAAAATGGCACCTTCGCCACGGGCGGATTCGGAAATCAGAAAATGTCTGCCGGGCTTTTCGCTGTAAAGGCTGGTGGGATGAATCTGCACATAGTCCATATTTTCCAGCGCAATGCCGTATTTTTCAGCCAAACGCAGTGCATCGCCTGTCAGTGAGGGGAAGTTTGTGGAATGTTCATACAGACCGCCGATGCCGCCTGTTGCAAGGATGGTGTTTTCTGCCTGAATTTGCAGAACATCGCCCTTTGCTGTTTTTGCGACAATGCCCTTGCAGGTGTTGCCTTCCACCAACAAATCCTCCATCACGGTATAGTCCATGATGGTAACATTTTTCAGCTCCTGCACTCTTGCCAGAAGGGTTTCGGTGATTTCCTTCCCTGTAATATCCTTATGGAAGCAGATGCGGGGCTTTGCGTGCGCACCCTCCTTGGTGTATTTCAGACTGCCATCGGCCTCCTTATCGAAATCCACGCCCAATGCCAGAAGGTCATCAATGACTGCTCTGCTGTTGCGAATCATAATATCGACGCTTTCTTTTCTGTTTTCATAATGACCTGCCTTTAAGGTATCCTCAAAGAAGGAATCATAGTCGTTTTCATCTCTTTGCACACAGATACCGCCCTGTGCCAGCATGGAATCGCAGCTCGGCAAATCCTCCTTGCAAATCAAGAGGATGTTCTGCTCCTTGGGCAGCTTTAATGCGGCATATAAGCCGCTGACACCCGCACCGACAATCACTGTATTATATGTAAGCACTTGTTCCATTTCCGTTGCCCCCTTATTTGCTCAGCTCCAGCATCCGTGTCAAAGTATTCCCTGCGGCGCTTGCCTGTGCCGCATTTACAAATGCCTGATTTTCCTCTGTCTGCAAAACGTGCAGGATTTTTTCGAGAGTAATCAGCTTCATATCGTGGCAGGTGGGTGTGGTTTTAGGGAAATAGAAGGTTTTATCGGGGTTTTTCTTTTGCAGCTCATACAAAACGCCGACCTCTGTGCCGATGATAAATTCTTTGCCTTCGCTTTCGGTTGCACGCTTGATAATGCCTGTGGTGGAGCCGATATAATCTGCCAGCTTTGCCACGCTTTCAGGACATTCGGGGTGTACCAGAATTTCAGCCTGCGGATGTGCGGCCTTCAGCTCCTCGATTTCTGCGGGGGAAATGTTCTGATGGATGGGACAGTAGCCCTTAACCAGAACAACATTCTTTTCCGGCACCTGCTCTGCAACAAAGCGGCCCAGGTTTTTATCGGGAATGAAAAGAATGTTTTTGTTGGGCAGATTTCTGATAATCTGCACTGCATTGGCAGAGGTTACGCTTACATCAGACCAGGATTTGATTTCTGCTGTGGAATTGATATAGCAAACAACAGCCAAATCCTCATATTCCGCTCTTGCGGCATCAACCTCCTCTTTTGTTACCATGTGTGCCATGGGGCAGTCTGCGGAGGCATCGGGCATCAGCACCTTTTTGTTGGGGCTTAACAGGCAGCCGCTTTCGCCCATGAAGGAAACGCCGCAATAAACAATGATGGGGTTGGGGAGGGTTGCCGCAGTTTTGCTGAGGGCAAAGGAATCCCCGACATAATCGGCAATTTCCTGAATTTCATCTGCTACATAATAATGCGCAAGAATAACCGCATTTTTTTCTTCTTTTAAAGCTTTGATTTCGTCTTTGATATTCATGCTTTTCCTCGATTCTGTATATTTGTTCTGTAAATAAAAATAATTTTAGCGGAATCAGTATAGCATATTTATTTACAAGTGACAAGACAGATGACGGAAAAATTGTATAGATTTTAAGGCTTTTTATGAAAAAACGCATTTACGGGCAATTTGCCGATAAAGGCGTTTCAGAAATGCTTATTCCTTGCAAAGCAGGAAATAAAGATCGTTTACGTTTGTGCCTGTCGGCCTGGTTACAAGCAGGGCGTCTGCGGCTGCCAAGGCGGCGTTGGAATCATTTTCAGCCAAAACGGCAGGGATGGAAATGCCCCTTTTTGCCAAGAGGTTGCATGTGCCGCCATCCACGATACCGCCTGCGGCATCGGTGGGGCCATCTGTGCCATCGGAGCCGACTGCGGCAATGACAACGCCCTTCATGCCGTCAATGCCTGCGGCCGCGGCAAGGGCAAGCTCGTGGTTTCTGCCGCCCTTGCCTTTGCCTGTGATGTGTACCACCGTTTCTCCGCCGCAAAGGATGGCGCAGGGAGGGGAGAGGGGCAAGCCGTCCTTTTGTATCGTTTTTGCAACGGATGCCAAAAATCTGCCTGCCTCCCTTGCCTCACAATCAAGCATATTTGTGAGAATCAAGGGGGAATAGCCCAAGGAGCTTGCTGTCTCTGCGGCATCCCTGCAAAGCTGTGTGACACTGCCTGTGACCTCCATCGTGACATTGGAAAGTGCCTTCGGGGTTTCAATGGCAAGCAGGCGTTTCATTTCCTCTGTCAGCTTAAGCTGATATTTTTCCGCAATGGCAAGCGCCTCGGCAGAGGTGGAGGCATCGGGGCAGGCAGGGCCGGAGGCGATAGAATCGGGGCGGTCCCCCAAAATATCACTGAGGGCAATGCAGTGTACCCTTGCAGGCGCACAAAGCTGAGCGAATTTTCCGCCCTTTACGGCAGAAAGGTGCTTGCGGATGGTGTTGATTTCCACGATATCTGCACCGCATTTGAGCAGTTGGTCTGTAATATCGAGAAAATCGGCAAGCGTCAGGCTTCCCGCAGGGCGTTCAAAAAGAGCGGAGCCGCCGCCGGAAACCAGAAAGAAAACCGTATCCTTTTCGCTCAGATGAGAGACGGCGGATATGATTTTTTCGGTGCCGCTGATGGTATTTTCATCGGGAAGTGGATGCCCTGCCTCCAAAATTGTGAAGCCGGGGATAGCACCCTTGGCATGGCCGTATTTTGTCAAAACAATGCCTGTATCAATGCTGTGGGGGAGGTTTTCCGCCGCCGCCCTTGCCATGTTCCAGCCTGCCTTGCCAATGGCAATGACGATAACCCTTCCTTGAAAATCGAAGGTCATTCCGCAGAGGGCCTTTTTGACAGCCTCATCGGGAAGGGAGGCTTGGATTGCATTGTGAATTATCTTTCTTGCATCGGATAAAATCTCATTCATGTGATAAGCACCTCTCAATCATAAGGGGATAAATTTTTATAAAGTATAGCAAATCAGAGGGAAAAATACAATCCGAAAAAGGCGTATACAAAGGGAAAAGAGCCACCGGGAAAGTGACTCTTTGTAAAGGGGAGGGTATATATACTATGTCATTCATTATCCTTCTTCTCTTAAGGACATTTATATCATAACTTGTCAATATGAATTGGATATGGATGAAATATGAACTTTTTGTAAACAATGCAGAAAAATATCGGAGGAAGGGGAAGATTTTGCTGTTTTTTCGGGGGAAAATATGATACCATCATCCTTAAGAAAGGAGCGGATGGAAATGTTTGCAAAAGAGGAAGTAAGGGCATTTTTGGAGGAAAAGGGGATTCCGTTTTCCTGGGTGGAGCATGAGGCGGTTTATACCATTGAGGAGATGGAGAAGCTGGGCTTGGAAAAAATGGAGGAGATGGCAAAAAATCTTTTTTTGCGTGACCAGAAGGGAAAAAATCATTTCCTTGTGGTAATTCGTGCCGATAAGCAGGCGAATCTGAAGGAGCTGGGCGAGAAGCTTGGCGGCGTAAGGCTTTCCTTTGCATCCGAGGAGCGTCTGGAAAAATATCTTGGGTTGAAAAAAGGGGCAGTGACACCCTTGGGCATTTTGAATGATACTGCCTGCGCCGTAAAGGTTTTTTTGGACAAGGATTTTGTGGAAAAGGGGGAAATGGGAGTGCATCCCAATGACAATACGGCATCGGTTTATCTGAAAACGGCGGATCTTATGCAAATGATAAAGGAGCATGGCAATGCGTTGGAGGTGCTTTCCTTCGAGTAAGTCTCAAGTTTTGGGGAAAAATGATTGAGAAAGAGCGGAAGGTATGTTATACTGGAATATACTTGTGAAAAGAGTGTTTTTTTCATAAGAATTCAGTTTCGAGAGGAAAGAATGATGGAAAGCAAAGCTGGAACGGCTGTCAAGCCGGGCGAATTGGAGCTGGCAAGACAGATGGAATATATCCGCAGCATTCGTGCGGAAAATGATGCCTTTGAGGCACAAAACGGCAGAAAAAAAAGGTTTTATTCTCTGGCGATGGGCTGTCAGATGAATGCGCATGATTCCGAAAAGCTGGAGGGTATGCTGACGGAGATGGGCTTTGACAGAACAGAGGAGGAAACAGAAGCCGATTTTATCATTTATAATACCTGCTGTGTGCGTGAAAATGCGGAACAAAAGGTATACGGCAAGCTGGGCTGGCTGAAGCACTATAAGGAAACAAAAAATCCCAATGCGGTGATTGCCCTTTGCGGCTGCATGATGCAGCAGGAAACGGTGCTGCAAACCCTGCGGCAGAAATATCGCCATGTGGATATCGTATTCGGCACGTTTAATCTCTATAAGCTGCCTGAGCTGGTGGCAACCCGTATGGAAAGCGGCGAAACGGTATATGATATTTGGCAGGAGCATCGGGAAGTGGTGGAGGATTTGCCTGCCATCCGACATTTTCCTTATAAAGCATCGGTCAACATTATGTTTGGCTGCAACAACTTCTGCTCCTACTGCATTGTGCCTTATGTGCGTGGCAGAGAGCGCAGCCGTACCCCTGCGGATATCCTTGCGGAAATCAAGGGACTTGCGGAAAGCGGCGTAAAAGAGGTTATGCTTTTGGGGCAAAACGTAAATTCTTACGGCAAAAATTTGGAAACCCCCGTTTCTTTTGCAGAGCTTCTGCGGATGGTAAACGAGGTGGAGGGCATTGAGCGGATTCGTTTTATGACCTCTCATCCCAAGGATTTGTCCGATGAATTGATAAAAGCAATGGCAGAATGTGAAAAGGTATGCAAATATCTGCATTTGCCTGTGCAAAGCGGCAGTGATGAAATTTTGCGCCGCATGAATCGTCACTATACAAAGGAGTCCTACATGGAGCTGGTGCGAAAGGCAAGAGAGGCAATGCCGGAGATTGCTTTAAGCACGGATATTATTGTGGGCTTCCCCGGCGAAACGGAGGAGGATTTCCAAGAAACCTTGGATGTCATCCGTCAGTCTCGTTATAGTACGGCGTTTACCTTCATTTATTCCAAGCGGACAGGCACCCCTGCGGCAACCATGGAAAATCAGGTGCCGGAGGATGTGGTGAAGGACCGCTTCGACAGAATGCTGCAGGTGCTAAACCCGATTGTGCATGAGGTGCATGAGGAGCAGCTTGGCAAGGTGATGACGGTATTCGTGGAGGAGGTAAGCAAGCAGGATACATCTATTCTGACCGGACGAG
>NZ_CAKQVD010000028.1 GCF_934277605.1 uncultured Anaerotignum sp. | reverse complement strand
GTTGATGATTTCTTTTCCTCTTTATGACAGTTACTTCAATATTAACATAATATCTCTAAAAATGTAATAATTTCGCACATTAAGATTTTGAAAAGAATGTTATTCTGCCCCAAATGAATAAAGAATTTTTAATTGGTATTTTTTCCCTGCCGCCGCATAGGATGAAAAAGAAGGGAGGACGAGCCAATGCAGACAGAGGCGGTTTGGCGTGCATTGCCGAGAAAAATACGGGAGGTGCTTGCGGAGGAAGGCTTGCGGGAATTGCAGGAAATCCGTTTGCGCAGCGGACAGCCCTTGCTGTTGAAAAAAGAAAATCAGCTGTTTGCTTTGGGCGGGGACGGCGCACTTCTGCCTGTGGCAGATGCAAGGGGGATACGCATTTCCAAGGAGGATTTGCGGGAGGCGGTTTCCCTTTTGAGCGGCTATTCCCTTTATGCCTTTGAGGAGGAGCTGCGGCAGGGCTATCTGACAGTTGCGGGCGGGCATAGGGTTGGCTTTTGCGGCAGGGTGGTTTTGGAAAACGGCGAGATTCGCACACTGCGGCAAATCAATGCGCTGAATATCCGCATTGCAAGAGAGAGAAGGGGTTGGGGTGAGCGGCTTTTGCCCTTTTTGACGGAGAAGGACACGCTTTTGCATACGCTGATTGTTTCGCCGCCGGGCTGCGGGAAAACCACACTTCTGCGAGACCTGATCCGCTGCCTGAGTGAACGGGGAAAAAACGTTGGGGTGGTGGATGAGCGGGGCGAGCTTGCCCCATTGCGAGAGGGCGTGCCGCAGATGGATGTCGGGCCTTGCACGGATGTTTTGGAGGGCTGCCCGAAGGCAATGGGCATGATGCTTTTGCTGCGCAGTATGTCACCCGATATTATTGCGGTGGATGAGCTGGGGCGCAGGGAGGATATTGCCGCTGTGGAGGAGGTTTTGCGTGCAGGCGTTACGCTGATTGCAACGGCACATGGGCGGGATTTTGCCGATGTGAAAGCCAGACCGCAGCTTTGTGCATTGGTGCATAAAAAAATATTCGCACGCTATCTTTTTCTTTCCAACCGCAACGGAACGGGTACCATAGAGGAAATTCGGGACAGGGAAGGAAGGCTTTTGAAGGGGGAGGGCATGGAATGATACGCTTATTGGGCAGTGTGCTGGTGCTCGGGGCAACGCTTTGGTTCGGGGCATATTTTGCGGCGAAGGAGAAATATCGCTTGCGGGAATTGGCGGAGCTGGAACGGGCGGTTTTGCTTCTGCAAGGCCAGATTCAATATCTTTCCGCACCCTTGGCGGAGGTTTTGGAAAGCGTGAGCTGGAAAACGGAGGGCGTGATGGGCGAGATTTTTCAGCAGGCAGGCAAGGCCATGGCAGAGCGGGAGAAGGACTCTGCGGAGGAAATTTGGGCGGAGGCTTGGCAAAGGCGAAGGAATATGCTTTTTCTGACGGCGGAGGATTTGGATATGGTGCTTTCGTTTGGGAAAACCCTGGGCTATCTGGATAAGGCACAGCAGGAGGGGAGCATTTCTCTTTTGCTGCGATATCTGGAGGAGGCATTGGCGCAGGGGAAAAAACGCTTGGAGAAAAACGGCAAGCTTTATTATGGCATTGGCGGACTTTCGGGGCTGCTCTTGATTGTCACACTGCTGTGAAGGGGGAAGGGGAATGGAAATCAATATTGTGTTTCGCATTGCGGCAGTCGGGATTTTGGTGGCGGTGCTGAATCAAGTGCTGATTCGGGCAGGCAGAGAGGAGCAGGCCATGCTGACCACCTTGGCAGGCTTGGTTGTGGTGCTGTTTTGGGTAATTCAATATATCAGCCAACTGTTTGACACGGTGCAGACCTTGTTCCAATTATAAGGGGGCGGCTATATGGAAATGGGAAATGTGATTGCCCTCGGCTTAGTGGGCAGTATCTTTGCCGTTTTGCTGAAAAAGGAAAATCCGCAGCTTGCCCTTCTTCTTGCCGCAGTGACGGGCATTTTGATTTTTTGCAGGATTTGTGTGCCATTGGGAAATTTGATCGGCTTATTGCAGGAAACGGCAGAGCGTGCGGGTGTCGGCAATGAATATTTCGCTGTGGTGCTGAAGGTCATCGGCATTGCCTATCTGACGCAGTTTGGCGCACAGCTTTGTGCGGATGCGGGCGAGGGGGCGGTGGCGGCAAAAATCGAGCTGGCAGGGAAGATATTGATGATGACGGCGGCGGCCCCAGTGCTGCTTGGGCTGCTCGATTTGGTGATGGGCTTGGTATAGGAGGGGGAGAATGAAAAAATGTGGGCTTTTGCTGCTTTTATTGCTTTCCCTTTTGCCGCAGCCTGCCTATGCGGCGGAGGAGAGCGGCAGTATAGAAAGCGGCAGCATAGAAAGCGGATTGGCAGAGCTGGAAACAGAGGCGGTGGATGCGGCGGCTGAGGACTTGGGAGCGGAGCAGGACTTTTCCGAGCTGTTGAGAGAGGTGCTTTCCGGGGAGTTTGATTTTGGCTTTTCCGATTTGAAGGAAAGGGCTTTGGCGCAGACCTTGGGGGAATTGCGGGTGCAGGGCAGGCTTTTGGCACAGCTTGTGCTGATTGTGATTTTGAGTGCCGTTTTGAAGCAGTGCAGTGATTCCTTTCAAGGAAAGGCTGTGGGCGAGATGGGCTTTTATGTCTGCTATATGGTGTTGATTGTGGTGATTCTGACCTCGTTTTACAGCATTTCGCATACGGTTGTGGAGCGTATGCGGGGACTGTGTGGTGTGTTTGGGACGATGGTACCCATTTTTCTGGTGCTTTCTGCCTCATCGGGCAATGCGGCGCAGGGCGCTTTGATGGGGCCGACGCTTTTGGGCGGCTCGGCGGCACTTTCCGTTGCCATCAGCTATGTGCTGATTCCTGCCATCTTGCTTGCGATTGCCTTGGAGCTGACAGACCATATTTCCGAAAGGCCGATTCTCAGGCAATTTGCACAGCTTTTGCGGCAGTGCATTTCTTGGGGGATGAAGGGAGCGGCAATGGCGTTTATGCTTTTGCTTTCCCTGCAAAAAATCGGCGGCGGTGCGCTGAACGGCTTGGCGGCAAAAACAGCGAAAATTGCCGTTGGTGCGGTGCCGGTTGTGGGGAATGTGATGGGCGGTGCGGTGGAAACGGCGGCGGCTGTGGCAGGCACGCTCAAAAGCGGCACACTGGTGGCGGCGGCTGTGCTTTTGCTGCTGCTGTGCCTTCCCCTGCTGATTAAGCTGTTTGTGATTTTGCTTGTGTTTCGGCTGACGGCGGCGGCTGCGGAATTTATCTGCGAGGAGCGCTTGGTGGAGTGCATTGCGGCGGCAGGAGAATACACAGGGCTTTTGCTTGGGGTTGTTTTTCTGGGCGAAGGGATGTTTTTGTTTTCGGCATTGCTTTTGTTGGGAGGCTTGTAGGCATGATGGAGGCATTTGCGGCATATATTAAAACCATAACTGCGTTGACTGTTTTCTCTGCTTTGGTGGGACTGCTTTTGCCGGAGGGCAAGGACCGCCGCTATACAGAGCTGGTCTTGGGGATTTTGGTGCTGATGGCTGTGCTGAGTCCCTTGCTCCGCCTTTTGCACGTTGCACAGGAGGGAGCTTTGGCAAGGCCGGAGTGGGAATGGTCGGAGAGATAAGGAATACATAAGAAAGGGGATGCAAGGAAGCTTGTTTAAGGAACTGTTTCTGCCGGAAAACAAAAGACTGCGCAGTCATGTTTTTCTGGCACTGCTGATGGGGGTGCTGCTTTTGGCGGCAGGAAAAAGCCTTTTCGGCGGAGAGGAAAAAGCACCAGCGGCGGAGGCGGGGGAGGAATCCGTTTCCGCACAGGATAGAGAAACGGAGCGCCGCATGGCAGAGATTCTTTCCAAGGTGCGAGGGGCAGGGCAGGTGGATGTCATGCTGACCTATTGCAAAACCGAGGAGAGAACGATTGCACAGGATGAGCTGCGGGAGGAAACGGGCAGCGGCGAAAAAACGAGCCTGCGTGTTGAGCAGAAGGCGGTGCTGACGGAGGAAAGGGGCGGCAAAAGCACACCGTTCATTCTTTCGGAGCAGGCCCCTGTGGTTGAAGGGGTGGTCATTGTTGCCGAGGGCGGCGCAGAGCCGAATGTGCAGGCGGCACTGCATCGGGCGGCAGAGGCACTGCTTCATGTGCCTGCGCATAAAATTGCGGTTTTGCAAATGAAATAGAAGCTTATGAAACAGAGGGGGAGAAGGTATGTTTGTCATCAAAAGAAATCAGGTTGTGGTTACGGCTTTGGCGGTGATGATTGCGGCGGCAGGCTATCTGAATTTTCAGGAGAGCCGTTCTTCCGAAGGAAAGCAGACGGCTTTGCAGCTGACGGAGGAGGGCGATGTGACGGCGTTGGTGGATTATTCCGCCCTGCCGGATGATGCGGATACAGCCGAGCTTGACCCGATTACAGCGGAAACCACAGGGGATGGTGCGGCGGTTTATGTTTCAGCCGGGCAGTCCTCGGCATATTTTGCGGAGGCAAAGCTGAACAGAGAGCAGTCTCGTGCAAAGGAGAAGGATATTTTGGCGGAAATGCTGAAAAACGAAAATCTCACAGAGGCGCAAAAGGATAAATGCACCGAAAGTATGCTGACACTGCAAAAGCGCATGGAGAAGGAAAGCGCCGCAGAGGCCATGCTGCAATCCAAGGGCTTTGCGCAGGCTTATGTCCGCATGGACGATGAAACCGTAGATGTGGTGGTGGATGCGACAAGCCTTTCCGAAAAGGAGGTTGCACAGATTGAGGATATCGTGCAGAGAAAAACAGGGATGACGGCGGATAAAATTCGCATCAGCACCCTGCAAAAATAAGCATGGAGGAATGAGGGCAGTGGAACACAGATTCCGATACTGCCTTCTTTTTATGCATAAAAGAGTGCATAATTCGTTGCAAAAGCGGAAATTATCTGATATACTCATAACATAATTATGCGTGAATATATGGTTTGCGAAAACAGAAAAATAGAAAACAGGAGGGATTGGATATGTCTGAAAATAAAACGAACGGTCAGATTCAGATTGCAGATGAGGTAATCGCTATGATTGCCGCAACAGCCGCACTTGAGGTGGAAGGCGTGGTTGCAGGCGGAAGCTCCAAGGGCTTTGTGGAGCTTTTCGGCAAAAAGGGCCACACCAAATGCACAAAAATCACGAAGGATGAAAATGAAGCCGTTTTGGATATGGATATTATCGTAAAATTCGGCACAAAGGTGCAGCTTGCGGCAAAAGAGGTGCAGGAAAAGGTAAAATGCACCGTGGAGACGATGACAGGTCTTTGCGTTGCGGCAGTCAATGTGAGCGTTTCCGGTATTGTGAAGGAAGCGGCAGCAAAGGCAGAGGAAGAAGAATAATCAAGAAAAACGGCGGGTCTCATGGCTTATCTGAGGCCCTTACTTATTTTTAAGTATGCGTCGGGTTTGAATCATATTGGAGGGAATACTATGAGCCGTAGAGGTGCAAGAAAAAATGCGTTTTATCTGCTGTTCCAAATGGATTTCAGCGAGGCGGAGGAATTTGAACAGGTGAAGGAGCTTTTCTTTGCGGAAAAGGAAGAGCCTGTGGAGCAGGAGGATAAGGAGTTCATCCTTTCCGAAGTGGAGGGGGTACACGCTCACATGGAAGAAATCGATGCCATGATTACAGCCAGTGCAAACGGCTGGGACCCTGCACGAATGAATAAGGTGGATTTGGCGATTTTGCGTTTAGCAGTATATGAAATGAAATTCGGCGGCACACCGGTTGGGGTTGCCATCAATGAGGCGGTTGAATTGGCAAAGAAATTCAGCTCCGATGAGGCCCCTGCCTTTATCAACGGCGTGCTGGGCAAAGTAATCAAATGATAGAGCCGAAGGTTTTTTCGGTTGGGCAGATTAACCGATATATCAAAAATCTGCTGGAAAATGATTTTATTCTCAACAGCCTTTTGGTGCAGGGGGAGGTTTCCAATTTTAAGGCACACTCCGGCGGGCATTGGTATTTCACGCTGAAGGATGCACAGGGGGCGATTGCCTGCGTGATTTTTAAGCAGGATGCCGCCCAAATCCCCTTTTTGCCGGAAAACGGGATGCAGGTCATTTTATACGGCCATGTTTCTCTTTATGAAAAAACAGGGCAGTATCAGCTATATGGCGAATTTTTGCAGCCGCTTGGCATGGGCGCCCTTCAGCTTGCCTTTGAGCAGGTGAAGGAAAGGCTTGCGGCAGAGGGGCTGTTTGATGCGGATTTCAAGCGGGAGCTTCCCGAAAGCATTGGGTGCATTGCCGTGATTACCTCTCCGACAGGGGCGGCAGTGCGGGATGTGATTCAGATTGCAAAGCGGCGGGATCCCCGTGTTAAGCTGGCAATTTTTCCGACCTTGGTGCAGGGCGATATGGCGGCGGCGGATATTGTGAAAAATCTGAAGCTGGCAAATGCTTGGGGCAAGGCGGATGTGATTATTTTGGGGCGTGGCGGCGGCTCGATGGAGGATTTGTGGGCCTTTAACGAGGAAAGCGTGGCAAGGGCCATTTTTGCATCGGAGCTGCCTGTGATTTCTGCGGTTGGGCATGAAACGGATTTTACGATTGCGGATTTTGTTGCGGATTTGCGTGCGCCGACACCCTCTGCGGCGGCAGAGCTGGCAACCGTAAGGCTTTCCGATTTGCAGGAAGCGGCGGCAGGCTTGGCGGGACGCTTGGAGCGGGATATGCAGGCGGTTTTGACAACAGCCAAGCGCAGATTGGAATTTTTGAAGGAACGCCCTGTGCTGAAGCGTCCCCTGGAGGCGATACGGCAAAGAAGGCTTTTTCTGGAGGAGCGGGAACGCCTTTTATACAGGGAAACCGCAGGGCATCTGGAAAGAATGCAGCGGCAGCTTGCGGCGGCAGAGGGCAGATTGGCGGCAGTTTCGCCCTTTTCCGTTATGAACCGCGGCTATGCCATGCTGATGGATGAGGCAGGCACGCCGCTCACAACGGTAGAGGCGGCGGCAATCGGGCAGGCGGTGCAGGTTCGCATGAAGGACGGCATTTTGCAGGCAGAGGTAAAAGGAAAGGCGGTATTTGCCGATGGCGAAGAAGAAACAAACCTTTGAGGAAGCAACGGAACGCTTAGAAGAAATTGTGGAACGGCTGGAGCAGGAGGAGATTCCCTTGGAAACGGCTGTTTCGTTATATAAAGAAGGGCTGACGCTTGCGGCCTTGTGCAAGGAAAAGCTTGCGGCGGCAGAGGGAGAAATCGTTTTGCTCAGAAAGGAAGCAGGGCTTTGGCAGGAGGAGCCTTTTCAGGCGGAGGTGGAAGAATGATGAATTTGAAGCAGGAAATGCAGGAACGCTGTGCCTATATTGAACAGGCGTTGGAGAGGACTGTGCCACAGCAGAAGGACTTTCCCCCTGTGATTTTTGAGGCAATGCGTTATAGCCTTCTGGCAGGAGGAAAACGACTGCGCCCCATGATGCTTTTGGCGGCGTGCGAGGCGGTTGGGGGCAAAAAGGAGGATGCACTTCCCTTTGCCTGTGCTTTGGAAATGATTCATACCTATTCTTTGATCCATGATGATTTGCCGGCGATGGATAATGATGATTACCGCCGTGGCAGATTGACAAACCACAAGGTTTTTGGGGAGGATATGGCGATTCTTGCGGGGGATGGCTTGCTCCATCATGCCATGGAAACAATGGCGGATGCCTGCGTGAAGAACCCCACCCCCCAAACGACAGGTGCCATGCGGGCGATTGCACATGGCGCAGGGGTGCATGGAATGTTGGTTGGTCAGGTGGTGGATGTTTTCATGGAGGGAAAGCCTCTGGACATCAAAACCCTTGATTTTATCCATCTGCATAAAACAGCGGCAATGATTCGTGGTGCGCTTCAGGCAGGTGCCATCTGCGGCGGTGCGGATGAAAAAACCGTTGCGGCATTTGCATTGGCAGGCGAGAAAATCGGCGTTGCCTTTCAAATTTTGGATGATATTCTGGATGTGACAAGCACACTGGAGGAATTGGGAAAGCCCATCCACAGTGACGAAAAAAATCAGAAAACAACCTATGTGACATTGTTTGGCATT
Organism: uncultured Anaerotignum sp.; assembly: GCF_934277605.1. Classification (GTDB taxonomy): domain Bacteria; phylum Bacillota; class Clostridia; order Lachnospirales; family Anaerotignaceae; genus Anaerotignum_A. The sequence continues at coordinate 16,294 of NZ_CAKQVD010000028.1, read as the reverse complement.
GAAAAATCCAGAGAGCTTGCGGCGAAGCTTTCCGCCGAGGCTGTTTCCATCTGGGAGGAGCAGGGCGAGGGCTGCACATTTTTATTGGAATTGACAAAGTATCTTACAACCAGAACCTTTTGAGCGGTTGTGGGAATAGAGAGTTGGTGAAACTGTGGACGGTATTTTAACGCATATCCAATCCACTGAAGATATAAAAAAATTGAACGAAAAAGAACTAAAGCAGCTTTGCAGAGAGCTGAGGAAATTCCTTTTGCAGAAGGTTTCCAAAACGGGAGGACACCTTGCATCCAATCTGGGCATTGTGGAATTGACGGTTGCACTGGAATACTGCTTTCATTTGCCGGAGGATAAAATTGTTTGGGATGTGGGGCATCAGGCGTATATCCATAAAATGCTGACGGGCAGAAAAGAGGGCTTTGACCATCTGCGGCAGCTGGATGGGATGAGCGGCTTCCCCAAGCCGACGGAGAGCGATTGTGACGCATTTGCCGCAGGGCATAGCTCCACCTCCATTTCGGCAGCCTTTGGGCTTGCAAAGGCAAGAGATTTGACAGGCGGCAAGGAGCATGTGATTGCGGTCATTGGGGATGGCTCCATGACGGGCGGCTTGGCGTATGAGGCATTGAATAATGTCGGCAAGGAGCATACCCGCATGATTGTGATTCTGAATGATAACCAGATGTCGATTGACACAAATGTGGGTGCCATCAGCCGTCATTTGAACAGCCTGCGGACAAGCTGTCAATACCGTGGCTGGAAGGAGGCGGTCAAGCAATTTCGGGACAATGTGCCTGTGCTTGGCGAGGGTACCTATCAGGTGTTGAAAAACGTGCGTGATGGGGCGAAAAAGCTCCTGACGGGCGGCGCCTTGTTTGAACAGCTTGGCTTTAAATATATCGGCCCTGTGGATGGGCATGATTTGCCGGATTTGATTGAAATGTTTGAAAGCATTAAGGAAATGAACCGCCCTGTGCTGATTCATGTGAAAACCATAAAGGGCAAGGGCTATCCGTATGCGGAGGAACGCCCTTGGGCGTATCATGGCGTGGGTGCGTTTGATTTGAAAACGGGACAGCCGCTTTCCAAGGGCGGAAAAGGCTGGTCCTCCGTTTTTGGCGAAAAAATGGTGGAAATCGGGAAGAAAAACCCGAAGGTTGTGGGGATTACGGCGGCGATGAGCAGCGGCACAGGCTTTGAGCAATTCCAAAGAGCCTTCCCGAAACGCTTTTTCGATGTTGCCATTGCCGAGCAGCATGGCACAACCTTTGCGGCAGGGCTGGCAAAGGGCGGAATTGTGCCTGTTTTTGCGGTCTATTCCTCTTTTTTGCAGAGAGCGTATGACCAGATTGTGCATGATGTTTGTATGCAAGGGCTGCATGTTGTTTTTGCCATTGACCGTGCCGGCATTGTCGGGGCAGATGGGGAAACCCACCAAGGCGTTTTTGATTTATCCTTCCTCAGCCATATTCCGAACATGACGGTGCTTTCGCCCAAAAATGCTTGGGAGCTGGAGGAAATGCTTGATTTTGCGGTCAACCGATGGGATGGCCCCATTGCAGTGCGCTACCCCAGAGGAACGGCGGAGACTGCGTTTTCTGCATATCGTGAGCCGATTACATACGGCAAGGCGGAGGTCATACAGCAGGGCGAGGGCATTGCTGTTTTGGCAGAGGGACACATGCTCAAGCAGGCGGCGGAGGCTGTGCAGCTGTTGGAGGAGCAGGGGTATCATCCCATGCTTGTCAATATGCGCTTCATAAAGCCGTTGGATGAGGAAATGCTCAGCGCCGTTGCGAAAAAATGTGACCATATCGTCACTGTGGAGGATAATCTGCGCAAGGGCGGTCTGGGTTCAAGGGTTTTGGAATATTACGGAGATGCAGGGCTGCAGGCAGATGTGCTGAATCTGGCATTTCCCGATAAATATATAGAGCAGGGCACGCAGGCACAGCTTTTTGAACGATATGGGCTGGATGCGGCGGGCATTTATCAAAGCATCAAAAAGAGATTGGGAGAATGACCATGGCAGAAAAGGTTGAAAAAGAAAGATTAGATGTGTTGCTGGTGCAGCAGGGCTTGGCAAACTCCAGAGAGCTGGCAAAGGCATATATCATGGCAGGGAATGTCTATGTGGATGGGCAGAAGGAGGATAAGGCAGGCACAAAGGTGGCAGTGACGGCAAGGCTTGAGGTAAAGGGCAACCAAATGAAATATGTCAGCCGAGGCGGCTATAAGCTGGAAAAGGCAATGGATGTATTCGGTGTCCGCTTGGATGGAAAGATTTGTCTGGATATCGGGGCCTCCACGGGCGGCTTTACGGATTGTATGCTGCAAAACGGTGCAAGCAAGGTCTATGCCATTGATGTGGGCTATGGGCAGTTTGCATGGAAATTGAGAAATGACGAAAGAGTGGTTTGTCTGGAAAAAACCAACGTGCGCTATGTGACGCATGAGCAGGTGCCGGATGAGGCGGATTTTGCCTCGATTGATGTTTCCTTCATTTCCTTAACGAAGGTGCTGCCGGCGGTGCTTGGCATTTTGGGCGAAAAGGGGCAGTTGGTTTGCCTGATTAAGCCGCAGTTTGAGGCAGGCAGAGAAAAGGTCGGCAAGAAGGGTGTTGTCAGAGACAGCGGCGTGCATCGTGAGGTTATCGAAATGATTGTGGACTATGTCCGCACGCAGAGCCTTGGGATTCTCGGTCTGGATTTCTCCCCCATCAAGGGGCCCGAAGGGAATATCGAATACCTCATTTATCTGGACAAGAGCCAAAGCGGCATGGAGCCGGAGGCAGTGCAGGCAAGGGTGGATGAAGTGGTTGCGGAATCCCATAAAATTCTTTCGGGTGAGAAATGAGGTGACGGATATGAAAAAGGTTGCAATTTTACCGAATGTGCAGAAGGATAAGGGCTTGGCGGTAACGAAGCGTCTGGTATATTATCTGGAGACAAAGGGCTGTGAACCACGCCTTTTGGAATCGGTTGCGGATTTGGCAGGACTGCCGCAATATGCACAGCCGGAGGCAGAGCTGTATCAAAACAGTGATTTGCTGATTTCCTTGGGCGGCGATGGTACGCTTTTGGGCATCGGCAGAAAAACCGCCAAGTTTGAAAAGCCCATTTTGGGTATCAATCTGGGGACACTCGGCTTTTTGACCGCAGAGGATAAAAATTATGCCGAGACGGCGATTGATAAGGTGCTGAACGGGGATTTTAAGCTGGAAAAACGGATGATGCTGACCTGCGGCATTGCCAAGGGAGAGGAACGGACAGAGGGAATCATTGCGCTGAATGATATCTGTATCACACGGGATTTATATAAAATTTTGGAATTTCATGTTTTTGTCAATGATGAATTTGTGGATACCCTTCTGGCAGATGGTGTCATTATTTGTACGCCGACAGGCTCAACGGCATATAACCTTTCCGCAGGCGGCCCTGTGCTGAAGGCGGATGCGCAGATTATTGCGATAACACCCATTTCTCCGCATACGCTGACAAGCAGACCGATTGTGGTTTCTGCGGATGATGTGGTTACGGTTGAGGTAAAGCCCGGCAGAGAGGATACGCCTTTTACGGTCAGTGCCGATGGGCAGAACAACTTTACACTGACGGGGCAAAATGTTGTGCAAATTCGTCGTGCGGATGTCTGCACCACGATTATTAAGACAAAGCCGCAGAGCTTTTATGATGTGCTGCGGCATAAATTATCGAAATAAGGATATCTTTCTGACAGTAAGGAGGGGGAGTGCGATGAAAATCGCCAGACACGCAAAAATTTTGGAACTGATTGAAAATTATGATATCGAAACACAGGACGAATTGGCGCAGAGACTTTGTGAGGAGGGCTTTGTGGTGACACAGGCAACGGTTTCCCGTGATATTCGTGAAATGAAGCTGACAAAAATCGCCACAGAAAAGGGACGGCAGAAATATGCTGTCATCACAGGCAACGATACCGAGATTACCGAGCGGCTGACTCGTGTATTCAAGGAGGCAGTGGTAAAGATGGATTATGCACAGAATATCATTGTCATTAAGACCTTGGAGGGCATGGGCATGGCTGTTGCCGTGGCTTTGGATAATATGCAAAACGGCGAGGTTTTGGGTACCATCGCAGGCGATGATACTGTTTTCTGCGTGGTGCGCAGCCATAACCAAGCGGCAGTGATTATCGAAAAGCTGTATCGGATCATCCACAGCGCCTAAAGAAAAAGGGGGGACGCTTTATGCTGGAGCATCTGCATATCAAAAATGTGGCATTGATTAAGGAGAGCGAAATCTCCTTCGGGGATGGGCTGAATATTCTGACAGGCGAAACGGGTGCCGGTAAGTCCATGATTATTGATTCCCTGAAATTTGCTTTGGGGGGGAGAGCCGGCAAGGATTTTCTGCGCCATGGAGAAAAGCAGGCGGCTGTGGAGGCGTTGTTTTCCATAGAATCGCCGGCAGTGCAGGAAAGGCTGACGGAAAGCGGTATTCTGCCCGAGGAGGATGGCACGCTTTTGATTACCCGTACCCTCAGTGATGCGGGCAAATCGGTGTGCCGTGTGAATGGCTCAACGGTTACGGTCGGCATGCTGAAGGAGCTTGCCGAGGATATGATTGATTTTTACGGCCAGCATGAGCATCAATCTCTTTTAAACCCCGCAAAGCATATTCGCCTGTTAGACCGCTTTTGCGGCGCAGGCTTTGGCGAGGCTATGGAGGAATATAAAAGCAGCCGCAATCGGCTGAAGGAGCTGGAAAAGCAGCTTGCCCTTTTGATTGGGAATGAAAGCCAACGGGAGCAGAGAATGGATATGCTGCGGTTTCAGAAGGAGGAAATTGAGGCAGGCGCACTGCGGCTTGGCGAGGAGGAGGAGCTGCTTGGGCGGAGAAAGCGTCTGAACAGCATGGAAAAGCTGATGCGCTTGACTGGCGAAAGCATTACCCTGCTTTATGATGGGGATGACCGTATGCCCTCTGCCTGCGACCAGTTGGGCGATGCCCTTTCCAAGCTGCAGGAGGCGGCGGAATATGATGCGGCACTGCTTCCCTTTGCGGACACCTTGGCGGAGGCCTATGCCGCTGTGGAGGATACGGCAAGGGAGCTGAAGAGAGAGGCGGACAGGCAGGAGAATCATCCGGAGGAGCTGGAGCAGATTGAGGAGCGTTTACAGCTTTTTTATAAATTAAAGCGAAAATACGGCGGCAGTATCGAGGCGGTATTGGCGTTTTATGAACGGGCTGTGCAGGAGCTGGAGTTTCTCTCCGGCAGCAGTGAAAAGGCGGCAGAGCTTTTGCAGGCCAAGGAGCAGGAGGAAAAAAGATTGGCAATGCTTGCGGAAACCCTGACAGCAAGAAGAAGGGCAACCGCAGAGCAGGTGGAGGAGCAAATCGAGACAGCCCTGCATGATATGGAAATGAAGCACGCACGCCTTGCAATTCAAATCGAGCAAAAGGACGATTGGGGTGCGGATGGCAAGGATAAGGTGGAATTTTTGATTTCTGCCAATGCAGGCGAGCCGCTCAAGCCCTTGGCGAAGATTGCCTCCGGCGGCGAAATGAGCCGTGTCATGCTTGCACTGAAAACCGTTTTGGTGGATGCGGATGAAATCGGCACCTTCATTTTTGATGAAATTGATACGGGTGTCAGCGGCAGAACGGCAAGAAAGGTTGGCGAGAAAATGCGTTTTCTGGGCGGAAAGCGGCAGATTCTTTGCATTACCCATTTGCCGCAGATTGCGGCCCTTGCGGATAGCCATTTTCTGATTGAAAAGGATAGCCAAGCAGGCGAAACCGTTACCTGCGTGACAGCTTTGGAGCAGGAGGGCTGTGTGCGTGAGGTGGCAAGGCTGATGAGCGATGTGACGGAAACCACATTGGCGGCGGCAAGAGAATTGATTGCGGAAAAATAAAACGAGGAACACATAATGAGAGCATTGTGTGTTCTTTTTTTGTCGAGATTTTTCTTTTTTCTAACAGCAAAACCGACAGGTTTCGCATTTCCCCCGCTTTATAATGAGAGACAGGGAGGGAAGGAATGGAACCGACGATTTACATAGATGTTATTTTTTTTGTGACATGGGGCATGGATACCTTTCTGCTTTGGATGGCAGGGCGGCTGTCAGGCCTGCAAAGAAAGAGAAGGCGGCTTGCCCTCGGCGGCTTGGCGGCGGCGGTTGGCTCCTGTGCCATGCTGCTTTTTTGCGGGCGAAGCGGTGGCTTTTTCTTTTCGCTTTTGCTGCTTCTGCTCGGCGTCTGGCTTGCCTATACCCCGCAAAGCATTCGGCTTTTGCTGCGGCTGATGGGGGCGGCTCTGCTCTCCTCCTTTTTGCTTGGGGGCGGTGCGCAGCTTTTGTTTACATTGACACAGGCACAGCGGTTTTTGGGGCAAGGGCTGATTGTGCAAAGGGTGTATCCTTGGTGGCTTTTGCCTTGGTCTGTGCTGACTGCATATTTTTTGCTGAAGCTTGGGGCAGGGTGGCTGGAAGCAAACATCCTGCGTCGCCGGGAATTTTGCACGGTGGCGGTTGCTTGGCGTGGCAAAACAGCAGAGGCACGCACGCTGATTGATACGGGAAACGGCTTGCGGCAGGCAGACGGCAGAGGGGTGGCGATTTTAGAAATGCAGGCAGTTTTGCCGCTTTTTTCCGCAGAGGAGAGGGTGGCACTGCTTTCGGGCAGGCGGGATGGCTTGGATTCGCTTGCCTTTTCCAGCTTGGGAAATCCGGATGGCAGGCTTTGGGGCGTGCAGGCAGAGGAATTGCGTTTGTTTTTCGGGGAAAGGTGCATTTGTCATCGGAATATTTTTATCGGCATTGCCGAGGATGCGTTTACAGGGAGCTATGAGGGCATTGTTCCGCCCGCATTATTAAAGGAGGAATGGGAATGAAGGAATGGAAATATTTGCTTTTTCTTGTGAAATATCATTGGAGACGCTTGCTGCAGGTGGCGAGAAAAAGGCAGGTGTTTTATATCGGCGGCAGTGATGTGTTTCCGCCTCCGCTCAAGCCGGATGAGGAGGCAGTGCTTTTGGCACAGCTTGGCGGCGAGGAGGATGTCAGCGTCAAGGCTGTTTTGATTGAACGGAATCTGCGCTTGGTGGTCTATATCGCAAGAAAATTTGAAAATACGGGAATCAATGTGGAGGATTTGATTTCCATTGGCACCATTGGGCTGATTAAGGCAATCAACACCTTTAAGGTGGATAAAAAAATCAAGCTGGCAACCTATGCCTCCCGCTGCATTGAAAATGAAATTTTGATGTATCTGCGGCGGAACAGCAAAACAAAGACCGAGGTTTCCATTGATGAACCGCTGAATGTGGATTGGGACGGAAATGAACTGCTGCTTTCCGATATTCTGGGGACGGAAAACGACATCATCACAAAGGATATTGAGGATAAGGTGGACAGAGAGCTTTTGCGGGATGCCATGCAAAAGCTGAGCGGACGGGAGCGGCGGATTGTGGAAATGCGCTTTGGGATTCTGCCGGAAACGGAGGAAAAAACGCAGAAGGAGGTGGCGGATATTCTTGGGATTTCGCAATCGTATATTTCCCGTCTGGAAAAAAAGATTATGCGCCGCTTGAAAAAGGAAATGAGCAAGCTGATGTAGCCTGCTCCCTCTTTTTTGCTATATATCCCTGTAATGCAGTGGCTCAAAATCGGTGTTTTTTGCCTTGCCGAAGCCACGGTCAATATATTGCTGATTGCCGTTTTTCCCGCCATGGCGCAGGATGTGCGTGCTTTCCCGCAGTGCTTGTGCAGAGGGGATGCCGTTTTGGATTTCTGTCAGCCGCATGAAAAAAGCTCCTTTCTTTTTTGTTCGTTTCTTTTTTGTTAGGATGTGAAAAGAAATCGTTTTTATACGAGGATTGGCGAGATTTGTTTCGTATATTTCCGCTTGGAAACGGAGAAGGTATTTATATACCTTTGAACGAATGGAGTGATAAGATTGGCTTATTACGGCAAGGTGGAAATCAGCGGCGTGAATACGGCAAATCTGCCTGTTTTGACAGGAACAGAGGCAAAGGCGTTATTTATAAAATGCAGAGCGGGGGATGAAATGGCTCGTCAGCAGTTGATTGAAGGAAATCTGCGGCTGGTGCTGAGTATCATCAAGCGGTTTGAAAACCGAAATGAAAATATGGATGATTTGTTTCAAATCGGCGTGGTGGGGCTGATTAAGGCGATTGATAATTTTAACATCGAAATGGATGTGATGCCCTCAACCTATTTCTGCCCCATGATTATCGGGGAAATTCGCAGATATTTGCGGGATAATAATACGATTCGGGTGTCCCGTTCTCTCAGAGATACGGCATATAAGGCATTGCAGATCAAGGAGCGGCTGATGGCGGAGCGGGAAAAGGAGCCGAGCATGGAGGAAATTGCAAAGGAAATGGGCTTGAGCCGAGAAAGCGTTGTGATGGCGATGGATGCGATTCAAGATCCTGTTTCTTTGTTTGAGCCGATTTATCACGATGGGGGAGATACGCTTTTTGTGATGGATCAGGTGAGCGATGAGAAGAACGGAGACAGGCTTTGGCTGGAAAATCTATCCTTGAGTGAGGCAATGCGCCATTTGAACGAAAGAGAGAAGAAAATCGTGAAGCTTCGCTTTTTCGAGGGAAAGACACAGACAGAGGTCAGCACCGAAATCGGCATTAGTCAGGCGCAGGTTTCCCGTCTGGAAAAATCCGCCCTGCAGCACATGCGAAAATTCATGTAAGGTCTTATGGGAAAACGAAAAAAGACAGTCGAATATCCCTATAAAAAGTGTAGACAATTTTCTTTTGATAGGATAAAATGAAGAGCAAAGGGTTGCGATACCCAAAGGAAAGAAGGATTTTTGAATATCAGGAGGAAAGAATATGAAAATAAAAGCAGAGGATACCGCAGCGTTGATCATTGATTTTCAGGAAAAGCTGGTGCCTGCCATTGCCAACCATGAGGAAATCGTTGCGAAGGCTGCCGTTTTTGCCGCAGGTCTGAAGGAGCTGGGTGTTCCCATGGCTGTGACACAGCAATATACAAAGGGCTTGGGCGATACCATTGCACCCATGAAGGAGGCAATCGGCGCATTTGAACCCATGGATAAGCTGTCCTTTTCCGCTATGGGCTGTGAGGCCTTCGTAAAATGGGTAAGGGCACAGGGCAAAAAGACCATTTTGGTTTGCGGTGTAGAGGCGCATATCTGTGTTTTGCAGAGCATTGTGGATTTGATTGGCGAAGGCTATCGTGTGTTTATCGTTGCTGACTGCGTTGGCTCCAGAATGGTATATAATAAGGATTATGCCATCCAAAGAGCTGTGCAGGAGGGCGCATTTGTAACCACCTGCGAGGGCGCACTGTATGAAATGACAGAGGGTGCGGGAACCCCTCATTTCAAAGCAATTTCCAAGCTGACAAAATAAATAACCCAAGGCTTGCTTGGATTGGAAACCTTGGAGACCTCAATTCCTAAGAATTGGGGTTTCTTTTTTAAAAAAGGAAGGAACAAAATGAAGGTAAAAGAGCATTTTCATACGATTACATATCACAGAAGGCTGGTGCGGCAGGGCTGCTTTCGGGTGGGGCTGTATTGGCAGGGCATGACGCATGACCTCAGCAAATATAGCCCGACGGAATTTCTGGTGGGCGCAAAATATTATCAGGGCGACCGCAGTCCCAATAATGCGGAAAAGGAGAAGAAGGGATATTCCTCCTCTTGGCTGCATCATAAAGGAAGGAATAAGCACCATTTTGAATATTGGATTGATTATTCCATGCCCGGCAGTGAAGGCCCGCTTTTGATTGGCATGAAAATGCCTGTGCGTTTTGTGGTGGAAATGTTCATGGACCGCATTGCTGCGTGCAAGGTTTATCAGCAGGAGAGTTATACAGATGCAAGTCCGTGGCTCTATCATCAGAAAAGTAAGCGTGTGCAGGAGGTTATGCACCCTGAAAGCCTTGCACTGCTGAACTGCCTGCTGCGGCTTTTGGCGGAGCAGGGCGAGGAAACAGCCTTTGCCTATACAAAGCGGCTGATTCAAACGGACAGAAAACGCCGTTTGAAGCATTTTTTTGGAAAAAAACAGGGCGAATGAGGTGAGTGAGAATGAACAAAGGAAAGGTAGTTGTCGGCATGAGCGGCGGCGTGGACAGCACCGTTGCGGCATATCTTTTAAAGCAGCAGGGCTATGAGGTCATCGGCGTTACCCTGCGGATGTGGGAGGGCGAAGGCACCGAAGCCTCCATTGCCGATGCACAGCGGGTGGCGGCATCCATAGGGATTCCCTTCGAGGTTTTGGATTGCAGGGAGACCTTTCGCACCTGCGTGGTGGAGGATTTTATCCGCCAATATCAGAAGGGCTTAACGCCCAATCCCTGCATTGTTTGCAACCGCATGGTAAAGGAGCAGGCACTTTTGGAGCAGGCGAAGAAAATCGGTGCGGCGCATATCGCAACGGGACATTATGCCCGCATTGAAAAGCACCCGAAAACCATGCGCTATGCCATCAGAAATTCCGCAACAGCCCAAAAGGATCAAACCTATGCCCTGTATCGCTTGTCGCAGGAGCAGCTTGGTGCAATGCTTTTGCCGATTGGTGCATACACCAAGGATGAGGTGCGCAGGATGGCAGAAGCAGTGGATGGCTTTGTGGCAAAGAAGGGCGATAGTCAGGATATCTGCTTTATCCCCGATGGAGACTATGCCGCTTTTATTGAAAAGGAGGGCGGCAAAAAGGGAAAAAGCGGCAATTTCGTGGATATGGACGGGAATGTTTTGGGCAAGCATAAGGGCTTGATTCATTATACCGTTGGGCAGAGAAAGGGGCTTGGCATTGCCTTGGGCAAGCCTGTCTTTGTCTATGGCGTGGATGCGGAAAGAAACGAGGTCATTCTTTCCGATAATGCGGCGTTGTTCCAAACGAAGCTGTATGCAGGCAATCTGGCGTATATGGCGTATGATAAATTTGAGGACGGACAGCGTTTTCTGGCGAAAATCCGCTATGCACATAAGCCTGCTTGGTGTACGGTAAAAATGGTCGGGGCGGATAAGCTGGAGGTTGTCTTTGATGAACCACAGAGAGCCATCACACCCGGGCAGTCACTTGTGCTTTATGATGGAGAATTTGTTGCCGGCGGCGGATTTGTGCTTTAAGCCAAAAGCAAAAAGCCTTTTTACATGAAAGTAAAAGGGCTTTTTTCTTTGCTCAATCTGTCTGTGTTGTATTGTTTTTGTGGGCGGACTGGATTTGCTCTCGGACATCCTCAGTAGCGAAAATCCGCCATTTCTCATTTTGATAAATTTCAATCGTGCCTTCTGCTGCACCGTACTGATAGCCAATGTCTTTTCCGAAGTTGGACTGGTTATCCTCTGTGGGACGTTCCGTTCCATCGACTGTGGACGTGATTTCTCCATCCATTACGCCACAGCGTCCTTCTGTGGTGCTGTCATAGCCGGTATCCATGTATAGTTCTCCATCCACTATGACCATGGGGATGCGTGCTGTTTTTGATTCATCTGCGGGATTTTGCGTTTGCGAACAGCCGCATACACAGGTAACGGCAAGCAACAATGTCAGCAGCTTTTTCATCTTTTTGCCTCCTTTTATTGCGTTTTCTTCTTTCCTTCCATCTATTCAGACGTGAAAAAATGCAAAAAGTTTCCTCTTATTTTATGGATATCAGAGATTGACTGGGAAAATATGTATGGCAGATTCATTTTTTCGTCACAAAAAATTTACAAAAAACTTTTATTAGCACTCTTTACAAGTGAGTGCTAACAGTATATAATAGGTCTTGTGATAAGGAGATACCCGAAGGGCACTATCCCCCAATCACTTAAATTTTGTAAAAAACATTTGAAAGGTGGAATGGTTATGAACTTACAGAAATTTACACAAAAATCTTTGGAGGCCATTCAAAACGCCCAGTCGAATGCGATTGAATATGGGAATCCTCAGTTGGATCAGCAGCATTTGCTGTTGGCTTTGTTACAGCAGGAGGATGGCTTGATTCCTCAGCTGCTGCAAAAGATGGATGTCAATGTCAACGGCTTGACGCAGGCAGTGGAGAATGCAGTAAAACGGATGCCCCGTGTCAGCGGCGGTGAAACAAGGGTTGCGGTTGATTTGGAAAAAGCACTGACCGCAGCGGAAAAGCTGGCAGAAAATATGACGGATGAATATGTTTCCGTAGAGCATATCTTTATGGCAATGGTCAATGCACCCAATGCCGCTTTGAAGGATTTGTTCCGTCAGTATAACGTAAATAAAGACAGCTTTATGAAAATTCTGGCAACCGTCCGTGGCAACACCAGAGTAACCAGTGATTCCCCCGAGGCAACCTATGATGCCTTGAAGAAATACGGCACAGACCTGGTGGAAAAGGCAAGAAGCAAAAAGCTGGACCCTGTGATTGGGCGTGATGATGAAATCAGAAACGTCATCCGTATCCTGTCCAGAAAGACGAAAAACAACCCCGTTCTGATTGGTGAGCCGGGTGTCGGCAAAACCGCCATTGCGGAGGGCTTGGCACAGCGTATCGTGAAAGAGGATGTACCCAACAGCCTGAAGGATAAAACCATCTTCTCTCTGGATATGGGCTCCTTGATTGCGGGCGCAAAATTCCGTGGCGAATTTGAAGAAAGACTGAAAGCCGTTTTGAATGAGGTCAAAAAGAGCGAAGGCAAGATTATCCTCTTTATTGATGAGCTGCACACCATTGTGGGCGCGGGCAAAACAGAGGGTGCCATGGATGCAGGCAACCTGCTGAAGCCTATGCTGGCAAGAGGCGAACTGCATTGTATCGGTGCAACTACACTGAATGAATACAGACAGTATGTGGAAAAGGACCCCGCTTTGGAGCGTCGGTTCCAGCCCGTTATGGTCAATGAGCCTACGGTCGAGGATACCATCGCCATCCTGCGTGGCCTGAAGGAAAGATATGAGGTTTATCACGGGGTTAAAATCCAAGACCAAGCAATCATTGCGGCGGCAACCCTGTCCAATAGATATATTTCCGACAGATTCCTACCCGATAAAGCGATTGACCTTGTGGATGAGGCCTGTGCGATGATTCGTACCGAAATGGACTCCATGCCTACTGAGCTGGATGTCATCCAGAGAAAGATTATCCAGCATGAAATCGAAGAAGCGGCACTGAAAAAAGAGGATGATAAGCTGTCCAAGGAGCATTTGCAGGAGATTCAGAAGGAATTGGCTGAAATGCGTGAAAACTTCGCCGCTTTGCAGGCAAAATGGCAGAATGAAAAGGATGCCATCGGCGTTGTACAGAAGCTGAGAGAGGAAATCGAGGATGTCAATGCCGAAATCGAAGCGGCAGAAAGAAAATACGATTTGAATAAGGCGGCAGAGCTGAAATACGGCAAGCTGCCACAGCTGCAAAAGGAGCTGGAAGAAAAGGAACACCTTGCAGAAGAAAACAGCGGCAGAAATACACTGCTGCGGGATAAGGTTACAGAAGAAGAAATTGCCCGTATCATTGAGCGTTGGACAGGGATTCCCGTTGCAAAGCTGATGGAGGGCGAGCGGGATAAGCTGCTGCATTTGGAGGATATTCTGCACGAAAGAGTTGTCGGGCAGGAGGAGGCAGTCACAAAGGTTTCCGAGGCAATCCTCAGAAGCCGTGCCGGTATCCAGAGTGCAAACAGACCTATCGGCTCCTTCCTGTTCCTTGGCCCTACGGGTGTCGGGAAAACCGAGCTGGCAAAGACCTTGGCAGAGTGCCTGTTTGATGATGAAAAGAACATGGTGCGTATTGATATGACCGAATACATGGAAAAATTCAGCGTGTCCCGTCTGATTGGTGCGCCTCCCGGGTATGTCGGCTATGAGGAGGGCGGTCAGCTGACAGAGGCTGTTCGTCGGAAACCCTATTCCGTTATCCTGTTCGATGAGGTGGAAAAAGCCCATCCCGATGTTTTCAATATTCTGTTGCAGGTATTGGATGACGGCAGAATTACAGATTCGCAGGGCAGAACGGTGGATTTCAAGAATACCGTTATCATCCTGACCTCCAACCTTGGCTCCTCTTATCTGCTGGATGGCATTGATGCCAACGGCGAGATTACAGCGGAGGCAAGAGCGGCGGTAGAAGGCTTGCTGAAGCAGTCCTTCCGTCCCGAATTTTTGAACCGTCTGGATGAAATTGTATTCTATAAACCACTGACAAAGGATAACATTACCCATATCATTGATTTGATTATGAAGGATTTGAACACCCGTCTGGCAGATAAGCAGCTGAAATGCGAACTGACAGAGCGTGCAAAGAACTACATCATTGAAACGGGCTATGATCCTGCCTTTGGTGCAAGACCGTTGAAGCGTCTGGTACAGCGTCATGTGGAAACCCTGCTGGCAAGAAAGATTATTGCCGATGAGGTGGAGCCGGGTGCAACACTGACCGTAGATGTGGATGAAAACGGCAGCTACGTTGTTCTGTAAAAGAAAATAAGAATAGAAACCAGGATTGTTTCGTGAAGAGAGTGTCCTCCGTGTCACAAATGTGTGATGCGGGGGGCATTTTTTGTTGCATAGCATATTGTGCAAGGAAAAGATAGGCAATGCAGGGGTATACCTTGAATTGTATCCATACATCTGTCGAAATTGTACGCATACAATTATGGGATAAAGGGCGGAGAGCCTTGGATACCCCCTCCTTCCATGATAGAATAAAAATCGATTTAAGGAGAAACCGAAACAGAAAGTGAGGAAAAGAAATGAGCAGCACGACCTATTCAGTCAAAGACATAACAAAAACCGCAATGATGGCGGCAATCACCTTTGTTGGAATTTATGCCGTAAAGATTCCTTCTTTGCATGGCTATTCCCACATGGGGGATTGCATGATTTTCCTGAGCGTATTGCTTCTGGGGACCAGAAGGGGCGCATTGGCAGGCGGCATTGGGGCAGCCTTATCCGACCTTTTGGGCGGCTATATGCACTGGATTTTGCCAACCTTCATCATCAAGTATATCATGGCAGCAGTGATGGGGCTGTTCATTGATAAAATCATGCCGAACATCAAATGCAACTGGCTGATTGGCTCTATCGTGGGCGGCATTGTCCAGATTGTTCTGTATACCTCCTTCAAGGTATTTATGTTTGACTGGGCGTATGCCCTTGGCAGTGTGCCGGGGCTGACCTCTCAGACCTTTACAGGTGTTGTTCTGGGGGCGGTTTTGGTTCTGTTGTTTAATAAAGCAGGGATTATGCAGAGATTAAGGGAGATGTAAAAAATGATGGATGTAAAGGATTTTAAGAAAATGGATGCACATGCGCACATCGGTACATTCGGCGGTTGGGCAAAGCTGGAAAACACCGCAGAGGATTTGATTGCGCAGATGGATGAATATAATATTGAAAAAACACTGCTTTGTGCGCAGCCGAATGAGCTGTGTCTGGATGCAGTGCAGAAATACCCCGACCGCCTGATTGGTCTGGTTTATCCGAACCCGCATGACGGACAGAAGGCAGTCGATATGATTTATGACTATGTGCAGAATAAGGGCTTCCGTGGGATTAAGGCGAACCCTCTGAAGGATGCGTATGTGGCGGATGAAGCACTGATGGATCCGATTATGGAGGCGGCAAAGGATTTGAATATTCCCGTTTTCATGCACTGCGGTCATCCTCCCTATTCTCTGCCTTGGAGCATTGCGCTTTTGGCAGAACGCCACCCCGATGTAAAGCTTGTGATGATTCACATGGGGCATGGCCATGGGGTATATATTGATGCTTCCTTGAAGATGGCAAAGCGTTACCCCAATCTGTATCTGGAAATGAGCGGCATGCCGATGCCCACCAAAATCAAAGAGGCGTATGAGGAGGTTGGTGCTGACCGCATTATGTTCGGTACGGATGCACCCTTCCATCCCGCTGTGGTGGAGGCAATGAAGGTTATGACAAGCAGCTTGAATGAAAAGCAGCTTGCGGATGTATTCTATAACAACTGTGCTAAGCTGATGGGCTTGGAGAAATAAGCAGGCAAAAAAAAGGGCGGCTATCCGTTGATTCGGATAACCGCTTTTTGTGTTACTGTTCTGTTTTTGCGGCGGTTTTGGCAAAATGCCGCAGGGCACTCATGGTGCGAATTTCACTGCCGTTTTCGCTCACAATCTGCTGAATGGGCTGTGGCAGTCCGTTGTAAAAATGCTTTGCCCTTTCGTTGTTGAGCAGCAGATCTGCCAAATCTCTGTATTCCTTTCCAAACATCATATCCTCTCCTCGTATTATAAAGTAGTAGTGTTTATAGTCCCTCTCCAAGGACTGTATGCTATACTGTTGGAGATACTGTGGA